>JAGWSK010000273.1 GCA_028869355.1 Alphaproteobacteria bacterium
CTCCCAATTCGCGTGGGTCCACCGCTCTTGCGTTGGGCGCCACAGGTAGTGGCATTGGTTGCACTTGGCTTCGACAATCGCTTTGCCAGGCCCGTCCGGCAGGTTCGGCGGCGGCAACTCGTTATCCAGTTCGTTGCCGGCGACGCGCCCAGGCGACCGAACCCAGCCATTCGGCACCACTGGCCCCTGCTGGTCGGTCAGCGATACATCGGCCGTCGCGGGAGTTCCCGCGGTCAAAGAAATCGGCACCGCCTTGCTTTGGAAGCCGCTGCCGATTCCCTGCACCGTGTAATTTCCCGGCGGCAGGTGGGCAAGCGCGTAACGGCCTTGCGCCTGGGAGACGACCATGAATGTCAGGCGCCTCTCGGGATTGAAGAATTTGACATAGGCTCCGGCCAGCACCTGGCCGGATGCGCTTTTGACAACTCCCCGAACACTGCCGGTAAAATCATCGGCTTTAGCCGGGTGGATGCTGATCAGCGGCACGACCGCCGCCATAACCGCAAGGACTCGATTCCTTTGGCTGAACATCGCTTTGTCCTCCCTTGGCGCCTTTTGGCTATCCGCAGCATACACCCAATTTCTGGTTTTTGCTTCTGAAGACAGCCGCGCAATGGTAGAATCCGCGGGCTAAAGGGAGGCCTCCATGGAACGTCCGAAGATCCCCGCGGAAGCGGTCGAACTCTATTCGCAGTTTATCCACGGCGAAATCACCCGCCGTTCGTTTTTGGATGGTTTGAAGCGTTACGCCGTCGCCGGTCTGACGGTTACCGCGATGTATGACGCGCTGATGCCCAATTACGCGCTGGGGCAGCAGGTCCGCAAAGACGATGAACGGATCAAGGCAAGTTACGAGACCGTTCCGTCGCCGAATGGCAATGGCTACATCCGGGGTTATTTCGCCCGGCCGTTCAGCCAGGATACGCGTGATGCGATGCCATCGAAATTGCCGGTCGTTCTCGTCATCCACGAAAATCGCGGCCTCAATCCGCACACAGAGGATGTCGCGCGGCGCTTCGCGCTGGCGAATTTCATGGCGTTTGCGCCAGACGCACTCTCGTCTGCCGGCGGCTATCCGGGCGATGACTACAGGGGCGGGGAGCTGTTCAACAAAATCGACAAACCCAAGCTCACCCAGGACTGGGTTGCGGCGGCGCGCTGGCTGAAAGGGCATCCGATGTCCTCTGGACGGCTCGGCGTCACAGGCTTCTGCTATGGCGGCTCGATGTCGAACACTCTGACGGTGCTGCTTGGTCCCGATCTGGCCGCCGCGGCGCCATTTTATGGCGCAGCGCCCAAGCCGGAAGATATGCCAAAAGTCAAGTCGGCCATTCTCATCCACCACGGTGCGTTGGACAAGAATTTGTCGGGCGCCTATCCGGCACAGGAAGCGGAACTCAAGAAAAACAATATCCGCTACGAGGGTCACATCTACCCGAATGCCGTGCATGGCTTCTTCAATGATGCCACGCCGGAACGCTATAACCCGGTCGCCGCGCAGCAGGCATGGGCGCGCACGATCGAGTGGTTCAACCAGTATGTGCGGGGAACTTCCGCCGCCTAGGCGACGGCAATAAGCGACAATGCAGGAGTGGCTCCGGGTTCCCGGGGCCACTTTTGTTATTCAGGCCGAGGCGGTCCGGAAAACCGGTTTGTAGAACATCCCAAGCTGTAAACTGCGGGCAATGTTTTCGGCGCGCGAGACAAACAGCGCACCGGGATCGGGGCCGCATATCTCATCCGCCGACTCGCGGAACAGCATAAGCCAGCGTCCAAAGTGCTCCGGCCGCACCATTTTCAGCCGCATATGGGCAAGCATCGGATTGCCCTTATAGCGGCCGGACATCCGCATGACCGAGGACCAGAAATCGCACATCTTGGCGAGATGCGGATCCCAGTCTTCGCCAATAACCCTCGCGAATATCGGCCCCAGCACCTCGTCGGTGCGGATGCGGGCGTAAAAGCCGTGCACAAGGTTCCTGATCAGCTCTTCGGTGACGGCATCGTCGACGGGGCGGCGCAGGGGATTGTCGCTCATGCGCGGTGATGTATTGCCAGCGCCGATAGAAAGCAATATTCTAGATACATGTTTAATGACGCACCTTGGATCAGTGGCGAAAATGCCGGAGTAATTCCACAACCATGCGGCTGACAGCATTTACGGACTACACGTTGCGGGTGTTGATGTATGTCGCGGCGCGCCCCGACCGGCTTACGACGATCCGCGAAATGGCGACGGCCTATGGCATTTCGCAGAATCATCTGATGAAGGTGGTATTCGAACTTGGACGCCATGGCGTTCTCGAAACCGTGCGCGGGCGCGGTGGCGGCGTTCGACTCGCACGTGCACCGCAAGACATCCGCCTTGGCGATATCGTCCGGCTCACGGAAGCGGGCAGTGCTCTGGTGGAGTGCTTCGGCGCGGAGAGCGGGTGCATTATCGCTGGGCCATGCCGGCTGAAGGGAGTTTTGAGCGAGGCGCTGGAGGCCTTTCTGGCCGTGCTGGACGGCTATACGCTGCACGATCTGGTGCACGCCAACCGGGGGCTGGTGTCCCGATTTCTGAAATTCGCATGATCTCTATATCGGCATCAGGGCGAATTTCAGAATCGAAAGGACA
>JAGWSK010000031.1 GCA_028869355.1 Alphaproteobacteria bacterium
CGCACGCTGGAATACCGCTCCTTCGGCTGGAATTCGGCGCAAATTCTGAGCCTGCTTCCGTTTCTGCAGCTTGGGCTCACGATGCATATTGCGCGCCGTTTCTCCAACAGCCGGTTTTTCGACTGGGTTCGTGATTATCGCATCAGTTTCGCAGCGGGTGTTCCGGCGGTTCTGAACATGCTGCTCAACCGCCCTGAAGAAGATCGCCCGGACATTCCGTCATTGCGTTTGATGAGCTGCAGTTCGGCGCCGCTTGCGCCGGAACAATGGGCGCAATTCGAAAAGCGCTATGGCATCACGCTGCTGCAACTCTACGGCATGTCGGAAGCAGGATGGATTTGCGGCAATGCGCATTACAAGCGGCGCATGGGCACGGTCGGTCCGCCGGCCATTCACCAGGAATTCGCGGTTGTGGACGGCGATGGCAATCCGTGTCCCGCAAATGTCGAGGGAGAAGTGACAGTCGGCGGTCCGCAGGTCTCCATCGGATTGTTGCAGGATGACGGAACCATTGCGCCGGTTCGGGGGCGGCGGTTCAAGAGCGGCGATCTCGCCGCCATGGACGCGGACGGCTTTGTCCGCATCACCGGGCGGACCAAGGACCTCATCATCCGTGGCGGGATCAATGTTTCCCCGGTGGAAGTGGATGCGGTGCTGCTGGCCCATCCGGCGCTGTCGGACGCCGCATCGCTTGGCATCCCCGACCCGGTCTATGGCGAGGAAGTGATTGCCTGTGCGGTTTTACGGCCGGGTGCCCATGACGATGAGGCGACGATCCTCAGGTTTTGTGCCGAACGGTTGCCACTGGCGAAACGGCCGAAGCGGATTCTGTTTTTGCCCGAACTGCCGAAGAGCGACCGCGGCAAGGTGCTGCGCGACCGGTTACGGGAGGAGTTTTTGCGGCGCGAGGTGTTGTCGCACGTGGGGGTTTAGTCAAGCCAACGTGATTTTTGGACCTCTTGGGCGGTTATCGCGTTCATCCTATGGTTTGCCATGCCCATCTTTCGCGCTCTCACACTGGGAATTTTGCTTGCGGCTTTTGGACAGGCCGCCTGGGCGAAAAATACCGCTGTCGCGCAGAAGACGCTCCCACCGCATCCGGTATTGCTGGAACTCTTTACCAGCCAGGGCTGCAGCGATTGCCCCGCCGCCGACAAACTGGTGACGGAACTGGCGCATCGGCCCGACGTCATCGCACTGTCGCTTCCGATTACCTATTGGGACATCCTGGGCTGGAAGGACACGTTCGCGACCGACGCCAATACGCGCCGTCAGAAATCCTATGCGCGGATCATGAATCGTTCGGGCGTTTATACGCCGCAGATGATCATCGACGGCCGGCTCGACGTCGTCGGCAACCAGCGCGATCGTGTGATGCAGGCGGTTGCGATGCGCACGAGTGCCTCGGGACACGAAGCGGCAGTTCCGGTTCTTCTGCGCCGCACCGGCAATCGTATCGAAATCGCGATCGCGAAATCGAAGCATGGGCGGAAGGACGGAGCAACAATCTGGGTGATGCGCACTCTGGGCCAGGGATCGGTGAATATCGGCGATGGCGAAAACCGCAATCGTCTGCTGACCTACACCAATGTCGTCCGCGATCTGCAGCGTGCGGGCGAGTGGAAAGGCCAGGCGATGAAAATCGATCTCCCCGTCAACCTGGCAAAGCCGCAATATGACGGCATTGTCGTGGTACTTCAGGCGCAGGATTTCGGTCCCGTGCTGGGAGCCGCAGCATTGCGCATTTCGGATGTGCGCATTCCCGCAAAATCCAATCCTTAACAAATCGTTACCCGGACCCCGGGCGGCGGATGCCTTCTGATTTCTATTTTATTAACAGGCTCTCCCTAATCTTGGGCGACGACAGCGCAGGAGGGAGCCGGAGGTGGATCTCGGCCTCGAACCGGAGACTGAGAACGAACTCAACGGTGTCGAAAACACCGAAGGGCTCGACGCGTTGCGCGCAATGCTTCTTGGCGCTCAAGCCGTGGCGTTCGACTGGTCTGTCGCCGCCGGCCGCATCTGTTGGGATGTCGCCAGAGTCGGTGGCCATGACACGATCGAATATGTCTGCGTCGACTACTGCGGCCCGTTCCGTGCACTGCTGGATCGCGAGGCTTTGCGGCGCCTGAAAACTCTCCTCGACGAACCGTTCCCTGGAAATCCGTCGTTCAATTTGCATTTCTTCGATGGCACCGGTTCTGCACGCCGATGGTTTGAAGTGGCGGCGTTGAGGATTCCCGGCGCCGACGGCCGCGCCGAAAAGATCAAAGGTGTCATCCGCACGACCGGGAACGGCGCGCAGGCGGATCAGTCTTTGGCTCTTATCGCCATGCGCGACGAACTCACGGGATTGCTCAGCCGGCCGCAACTTCGCGACGAATTGTCGGGCATCATCACCCAGGCTGCCGGCAGGAGCGAAACCTACGCATATCTCGTCGCAGCAATCGACCGATTGGGCATCATCAATCAGATCCATGGTTATGATGCGGCCGATGAAGTCATCGCGACCGTAGGGCAGCGGCTTGGCCAGGCACTCAGGACCGGCGACATCA
>JAGWSK010000274.1 GCA_028869355.1 Alphaproteobacteria bacterium
ATCGATCCGGAAGTTGCCGATGCACCGATCGTGCGCCGGCGTGTCGACAACGCCAAACTCAATGTGGTGATGTCGAACAGTTTTGGTTTCGGCGGCACCAACGCGTCGCTGGTATTTCAGCGGCACAATTGACCGGCCATTCGGCGGGTAAGAGGACGAATGGCGGAGAGCACCACTTCAACTCCCGGATTGATGACCGGCAAGCGCGGCGTCATCATGGGCGTGGCAAACGATCATTCCATTGCCTGGGGGATCGCGCGTTCGCTTGCCGCGCAGGGCGCGGAACTTGCCTTCACCTATCAGGGCGAGGCGCAGGGCAAGCGTGTGCTTCCGCTTGCTGCGAGCCTGGGATCGGACATTGCGGTAGCCTGCGACGTCGCCAGTGACGAGGAGATCGACCACGCTTTTGCGTCTCTTGCCCGGCGCTGGGACCGGATCGACTTCCTGGTGCACGCCATCGCCTATTCCGACCGCAACGAACTCAAGGGCCGTTATGTCGAGACCAGCCGCGGCAACTTCCTCAGTACTCTGAGTATATCCTGCTATTCGTTTACCGCGGTCGCCCGCCGCTGCGCCCCATTGATGGGCGACGGCGGCGCGCTGCTGACGCTGACCTTCGGCGGCGCCTCACGCGTGATGCCGAATTACAATGTGATGGGGGTGGCGAAAGCCGCGCTCGAAGCCAGCGTACGCTACCTCGCCGCCGATCTCGGCAAGGACGGGATTCGCGTCAACGCGATTTCGGCGGGACCCATGCGCACGCTCGCGGGCGCCGGCGTCGGTGATGCGCGCATCCTGTACAAGTGGAACAAGGCGCATAGCCCGCTGAAGAAAAATATTCAGCTCGATGACGTCGGCGGCGCCGCGCTGTATCTGCTGTCATCGCTGTCTTCCGGCGTCACCGGCGAAGTGCATTTCGTCGATGCCGGCTACAATATTATCGGGATGCCCCTGACGCAGGACCTGAAGGGCTGGATCGCGCCCGAAAACGGCGATTGAGAAGCGAGATAAAAGCACCGAGGTATCTCTCGCTCCTCGCTCCTCTTCCCTCGCTTCTCAAGGACGGATGAGGCGGGGTTCCCAGTTGATAAAACCATTGCGGTTGGGCATCTGCACTTTCGGCAGCGACTGGGCGTCGAGCACCGCATCTTTCGGCACGATATTGTCGATCGAAAGAATATAGGCGACCACCGCATAGTCTTCGTCGTTCTGGAGCGATTGCGGATTGGTGAGCGGCATCGCGCGGCGGATGTAATCGAACAGGGTGGTTGCGTAAGGCCAGTAGGATGACACCGTCTTGACCGGGTTGGCGCTGGCCAGCGTCCCGATTCCGCCGACGAGGCGATCACCGTTGGGCGTGCCCTGTGCATTGGCGCCATGGCACACGGCGCATTTGGCGGCGAAGACTTGCGCGCCCTGCGCCACCGAGCCGGAGCCCGGCGGCAGGCCCTTGCCGTCCGGCGGGATGCTGATATCGGCTTTCGCGATTTCGTCGGGAGTCGCCGACCGGCCGAGTTTGGGCGGCGCGATGTCGGCGGCGAACGCAGTGGTGGCCATAAGGCAGAGCAGCGCTGCGGGTACAAACGCTCCCCTCACCCGACGCGCCATTGCGCGCGTGCGAAAGCCCACGCGCGGGCGCGTCGCCGGTCGGCCTAAAATCGCCTCCGGCGATTTCTTAACGGCCTCCACCCTCAGGGGGAGAGGAGATTCAATTTCCTTAAACATAGACGTTGCTCACTTTGCCGTTGGCGCCGATCGCCCAGCTTTGAATCGCATTGAAATGGAAGTTCTGGCGCGGCGCATATTGCGCCAACCACTCCGCGTGCGTCGGCTGAACGCGTCCTTTCTCGTCGGTGGTGCGGCTCATCAGAACGGCCGGTCCACCATTCCACATCCACGGTAGCCGGAACCGGGTCAGCGCTTTGGGCAATACCGGATTGGTCAGCGCGGCTTCGGCCCAGGTCTTTCCTCCGTCAGCGGAAATATCGACTTTCCGTACACGTCCAAGTCCGGACCATGCCACGCCGGAAATTTCGTAATAGCCGGGTCCCTGCATGTCGACCGAGAATGACGGTTTCAGAATCACCGATTTCGGTTCCATCTGAAGCATGAATTCGCGCGCCTTGCCATCCGGCTGAAGCTCCGTGTACCGCGAAGTCTCATCCTTCGTGTACATCGGGCCATCCATCAATTTCAGACGGCGCAGCCATTTGACATTGGTGTTGCCCTCAAAGCCGGGCAGCAGCAGGCGCATCGGAAAGCCCTGCTCGGGGCGGATCGGCTCGCCATTCTGGTACAGCGCGATCATCGCATCATCCATGGCTTTCCATACCGGAACGCTGCGGCTCATCCCGGCAGCATCGGCGCCCTCGGCGAGCATCCAGGCCGCACGCGGATCGACGCCAACTTCATCGAGCAGGGTGGAAAGTTTCACGCCGGTCCATTCCGAACCGGAGAGCAACCCATGCAGATCGCCCGCGGTCGCCTGCTGCGGCATTGCCGCACCGGCAATGCCGCCGGAATTGCCGGCACATTCCATGAAGTGGATTTCGGTGCGCATCGGATAACGCATCAGCGAATCGACAGTGAAAATCGACGGCTGGCGCACCATCCCGTGAATCAGCAACTCATGTTTTGATGGATCGATGTCCGGCGTGCCGTTGTGGTTGCGCACATAATGCAGGCCCGCCGGCGTGATCGTGCCTTCGAGATATTGCAGTGGCGTGCGGATGCTGCCGGTGACCTCGCGGGCCGGCGGCACATTGGTGGCGAGAATGCGCTTGATATTGTCGCGCCAGTGCGAGGGCATGCCATAGGCGTTGAACTGCGCACCCGGTTTCAGCATGGTCGGCGGCGACCCGGCGCCAATGCTTTCGGCCAGAGCCGGGCTTGCAGCCGCACCCGCGAGCGCGGCGGAGCTCTGCAGAAAGAAACGGCGGTGCAGCAAACCGTTGCCGGCAACCGGCTCGCCAAATAATTCGGTCACGTCCTGCTTCTTGCCCACGGCGCCCTCCAGCGATTCCGGAATAAGAGCGGCAATATTAGCCGCAATCGCCGGCAGTGTAACGAGCTTATCCCGCGCGCCTGCGGGCAAGAGCGGCAAACCGGTCGAACAGATAATGCGAATCCATCGGGCCGGGTGAGGCTTCCGGATGATACTGGACCGAAAAGATGGGCCGGCCCTCGACCTTCAACCCGCAATTGGTGCCGTCGAACAGAGACACATGCGTCTCCTGGACACCGCGCGGCAACGTTTCACGATCGACCGTGAAGCCGTGATTCATCGAGACGATCTCGACCTTTCCGGTTTCGATATCCTTGACCGGATGATTCGCGCCGTGATGGCCCTGTGCCATTTTGCGGGTGCGGCCCCCAACTGCGAGGCCCAGCATCTGATGGCCGAGACAGATGCCGAACAGCGGAATATCCGAATCGATCAGGTTACGGATCATCGGTATGGCATAGGCGCCGGTCGCCGCCGGATCGCCGGGACCGTTCGACAGAAGAATGCCATGTGGGCGGTGGCGCAGGACCTCTTCGGCGCTGGATTCGGCGGGCACGACGGTGATCGCGGCGCCGGAGCCCGCGAGCAGACGCAGAATGTTGCGCTTGACGCCATAATCCACAACCACGGCGCGCCAGGACGGGTTCGTCTGCCGGCCATAGCCCTGGTCCCACAACCAGGGCGTCTGGTCCCAGGTGAACATCTGCCGGCAACTCACCTCCCTGGCGAGGTCCAGGCCTTCGAGTCCTGGAAATGCCTGAGCCTGCCGGCGCAAATCGGCCAGATCAAAACCGCCGCCGATATCATGGGTAATGACGCCATGGGGCATGCCGCTCTCGCGAATGCGCGACGTCAGCCGCCGCGTATCGATCCCGGAAATTCCCGGCACATTATGCCGTTTCAGCCACCGATCGAGCGAAGTGAGCGCGCGATAATTCGACGGATTGCCAGAATAGGCGCGCACCACGACGCCCCGCACCGCCGGGTTGATGGATTCAATGTCTTCGTCGTTGGTGCCGATAATCCCGATATGCGGGAAGGTGAATGCGATGACCTGCCCGGCATAAGACGGGTCGGCGAGGATTTCCTGGTAGCCGGTCATGGCGGTGTTGAAGCAGACCTCGCCCACCGCGGTGACCGGGGCGCCGAACGCGAAACCGTGGAATACCGTACCATCGGCGAGGACCAGGACCGCCCTTGTCCGCGCTTCGGATGATGGCGCGCTCTGGTAGAGGCGGGCCGCGCGGATGCCGTCGCTCATTCGAATCCCAAGGGGTGGATGCGGCCGGACGATAAGAACGCGTCCGTGCGGGGTCAAGCGCGGGTCCGTCAATTTGCCGCCACCCGGGCCATTGCCTACATAGGTAGACGAAACCAAAGCGGGCCACCAATGACTCTCAGGGACCGTCTGAACGAGGATTTGAAGAAGGCAATGAAGGCGCGCGACGCGCGACGCGTCTCGACCCTGCGGCTGGTGATGGCCGCCATCAAGGACCGGGAAATTCGTCCGGATGCGCCCACGGCCGGTCTTTCCGACGACGATATCGTCGCCGTGCTGGTCAAGATGGCCAAACAACGGGAGGAGTCGGCGCAAATCTATGATTCCGCGGGCCGGCCGGAACTGGCGGGCGCCGAACGCGAAGAAATCGCCATTATCCGCGAATTCATGCCGCGCCAGATGTCGGACGAGGAAATTCGCACGGCGGTCCGCGATGCGATCACTTCGACCGGCGCGGCCGGGGCCAAAGACATGGGCAAAGTGATGGGCGCGCTGAAACAGCGCCATGCCGGAACCATCGATATGGCCAGAGCAGGCGCTCTCGCGAAAGAGCTGTTGGCAACTCCGAAGTCCTGATGGAAAGCGCCCGTAAAGGCGTAATTCTCCGCGATATAAGAGTTCGGGTTGCGCGGCGGCATCCGCGTCTTCCCGAATCATGCTACTGGATCGGAAATGCGCTTTGGCGACGATCTGCTCGACGAAATCTTAAGGCGCACGGACTTGGTTCAGCTGGTCGGCCGGCGTGTACGGCTGCAACGCAAGGGCCGGGTTTTCTGGGGGCTTTGCCCGTTTCACAAGGAAAAGTCGCCGTCATTCAAGGTCGATAACGAGCGGCGCAACTACCACTGCTTTGGCTGTGGCGCCGGCGGCAGCGCCTTTCAATGGCTGATCGAGACGGAGGGTCTGCCTTTTCCCGAGGCCGTCGAGAGGCTTGCCTCCGAAGCCGGCGTGCCACTGCCGGCGCCGAGCGAATCTGATCGGGCGTCGGCAATCCGCCGCAAGTCGCTTTATGAAATCACCGCGCTGGCGGCGGGTTTTTACCAGGAACAGCTTCGTGGCAGCGCTGGGGCGGCGGCGCGCCGCTATCTCGATAGCCGTGGATTGAGTGCGGGCGCAGCGGAACGTTTTGGCCTCGGCTATGCGCCGGGCCGGAATTCCCCGTTGCTGACCTGGCTGCGCAGCAAAGGCATCGAACTTGAGGCTATGGTTGAAGCCGGTCTGGTCAAACCGGCCGAAGATGGCCGGCCGCCGCGCGACTTCTTTTTTGACCGGCTGATGTTTCCGATTGCCGACATCCGCGGCCGAATCGTCGCATTCGGCGGACGCGGTCTCACCCCCGATGCCAAGCCCAAATACATCAACACCGGCGAAACCCCGGTCTTCGCCAAAGGTCATCTGCTTTACAACCTGCACCTGGCGCGCGAAGCGGTTCACAAAGGCGCGTCTCTGATCGTTGCCGAGGGTTATATGGACGTGATTGCCCTCGTTGAGGCCGGATTTCCCGGCGCCGTCGCGCCGCTGGGCACCGCCTTGACCGAAGATCAGCTCGCCCTGCTCTGGCGCGCTTCGGCCGAACCCGTCCTTTGCTTCGACGGCGATGAAGCCGGGCTGCGGGCCGCCAAACGCGCGAGCCATCTGGCACTGCCGCACCTGACGCCCGGCCAATCGCTGCGCTTCGTGTTCCTTCCCGGCGGCGAGGATCCGGATTCGCTGATCCGGTCGCGGGGCGCCGAACCCATGCGCACATTAATGGCGAAGGCCCAGCCACTGGCGGATGTGCTGTGGACCGGTGAAACCGAGGGGCGGGACTTTTCCACTCCGGAACGCCGGGCGGGGCTGGAAGCGGAACTCGACCGGCTGGTCCAAACCATACGCGACCCCAAAATCCACGATTATTACCAGCGGGATTTCCGCGAACGCGTTTTCAACGCATTCAAACGGCGCAAATTTGATCCAAGTCGCAGGAAAACGTCGGGGCGCGGCCCGGCGGGCCAACCGGCTGACCCGGTGTCCTCCGATGTCAAGCGCAGCCTTTTGGCGACCAGCGGCCTATCGGCGACGCACAAT
>JAGWSK010000275.1 GCA_028869355.1 Alphaproteobacteria bacterium
AGCCGAATCATCGCCCGTCCGGGATTCAATCGCTGGCTGGTGCCGCCCGCAGCGCTTGCGATCCACCTCTGCATCGGCATGGCCTATGGTTTCAGCGTGTTCTGGCTGCCGATGTCGAAACTTCTCGGCCGCGAATGCAGCAATATGTCGTTGGCCCAGGCGCTGGTGACCACCAGCTGCGACTGGCGCATTTCCGATCTAGGCTGGATGTACACGCTGTTTTTTGTGGTGCTTGGAATTTCGGCGGCGACTTGGGGCGGCTGGTTGGAGCGCGAAGGGCCGCGCAAGGCCGGATTTGTTGCCGCGCTGTGCTGGAGTGGTGGCTTTGTTATTTCGGCGGTGGGAATTATCGAGCATCAGCTCTGGCTGATGTGGCTTGGCTCGGGCTTGATCGGCGGCATTGGACTTGGGCTGGGTTACATTTCGCCGGTTTCAACCCTGATCAAATGGTTTCCAGATCGCCGTGGCATGGCGACCGGCATGGCAATCATGGGTTTCGGCGGCGGGGCCATGATCGGCGCACCGCTTGCCAACCTGCTGATGCAGAATTTCAAGAGCCCAGCCGGTCCCGGCGTGTGGCAGACATTCCTGGTGATGGGCGCGATTTATTTTGTCTTCATGATGGGCGGGGCATTTGGCTATCGGCTGCCGGCGCCGGGCTGGCGGCCTTCGGGCTGGGTGCCCAAACAGGCCACGGCGATGATTGCAGGCGGCCAGGTGAATCTCCGCGACGCCCACAAGACCCGGCAATTCTGGCTGATCTGGGCGGTGCTGTGCCTCAACGTCTCGGCCGGTATTGGCGTGCTGGGCATCGCCTCGCCGATGCTGCAGGAGATTTTCGGTGGGCGGCTCATCGGTAAGCCGGAAATCGCCTTTACCTCGCTGGACGCCGGACAACTCGCCGCCATTGCGGCGCTTGCCGCCGGATTTGCCGGGCTGTTGTCGCTATTCAATATCGGCGGACGCTTCTTCTGGGCGTCGCTGTCCGACTACATTGGACGCAAGAACACCTATTACTGTTTTTTTGTGATCGGCATTGTCCTGTACGCAGCGGCGCCGGCCATGGCCCATGCCGGATCGGTGGCCTTCTTCGTGCTGTTCTTCGCGATCATCATTTCCATGTATGGCGGGGGTTTCTCGACGGTCCCCGCCTATCTCGCGGACATATTCGGCACGCAATTCGTCGGCGCGATCCATGGCCGGCTGCTGACCGCGTGGTCCACGGCGGGAATCATTGGGCCGGTGGTGGTGAATTATATCCGTGAGGGCGAAATCGCTGCCGGCGTGCAACGCGCCTATGTCTATGACGTCACATTGTACATTCTGGCGGGATTTCTCATCGCCGGCCTGATCTGCAATTGGGCGGTGAAGCCGTTGGGAGCGAAATGGTTCATGAGCGAGGCCGAAGTCGCTGCGCTTCAGCCGGAAGCCGCCGCTCCGGAGCCGGTCACGACTGATGCCGGAGTGCCGGCGATTGACGCGAAAGCCGCCCTCGCCTGGCTTGCAGTCGGCATACCGCTGGCATGGGGATTCTGGGTCACGTTGAAATCGGCCCTCGTGCTTTTCGGTTGAGCGGACGTTCCGGATACGGAGTATCGCTTTACTCCGGCAGAATGGCGCCTTTGGTTTCAGTGGCAAAGGGCAGCAGAAACAGGCCCGCAGCGAAGGCGACGGCGGTCAACGCGACCGGTGTGCCGAGCGTGCCCATCTGCAACACGACTGCGCCCAACATGAAATTCACGCCCGCGCCGATAAAGCGGCCGAATGACGTCGCGAAAGCAAAGGCAGTTGCGCGCACCCGAGTCCCGTATTGCTCCGGCAGCCAGAGGGAAAACACGGCAAAATTGCCGCCCCCAAAGCCGAGGAAAAACAGGATGACCAGAAACGGCAAAAGTCCGTTGTCGAGGTAAAACGCCCAGCCGAACGCCAGCGGAATCGTCACCGCCATGATCGCAAAATAGACCGCGAGCGTATTTCGGCGGCCGATGCGCTCGGCGATTGGCGGCACCGCGAGACAGCCCAGAATGGTGCCGATCGACAATATCCCCGTGCCGATCGATGCCATGCGGGCAGCGCCGGCGGCGTCCATTCCGGCTTTGCGCGCCAGTTGCACGATCGCGGTTGCTTCATACACGGCGCCGGCCCACAGACCGATGATCGCCACGGTGATCACTGCGACATTCACGATGGTGCGCCGCCGATATTTCGGCGAAAACAATTCCGCCAGCGGGTTACTGCGCCGGGCTTCGGCTTCGTGTGCCTTCCAGCGCTGCGGTTCCTTCACCGAGAACAGCATCCAAATGCCAAGCAGCACGGGAAAGAGGCCGCACAGGAACATCGCGCGCCAGCCATATGTCGCGCCGATTGTGTAATTCAGCGCCGCCGCAAAAAAGAAACCGAAATAGTAGCCCGTCTGCAAATATCCAGCGCCCATTTTGCGCCGGTCCTCGGGCCACGCCTCCGCAACATAGGTTCCGGCGAGCGCCCATTGGCCGCCAATCCCCACACCTGACAGGAAGCGGAAGATCCCAAGCTGCCAGATGTCCTGTGAGAACGCCGCCGCGCCGGTGAATACCGAATACATGATCACGGTTGCAGCGAGGGTGGGTGCGCGCCCCACACGATCGCCGATCGGACCCCAGATAAATGATGCGCCCCAGCCAGCCAGAAATGCGGCAAATAGAATTGAACCTACCCGGCCGATCTCGCCCGGCGTGACGGGCAATCCGGATTTTGGAAGCAGCTCCGTCAGAGCGGGCGCCAGTACGAGCGCATAGATCACCGAGCCCATGCCATCGAGCATCCAGCCCGACCATGCAGCCCAGAAGCCGACAATCTGCTGCCGGTTCAGCCTGGTTTTTCCCCGGGTCCGGGCACCGGTCAGTGGTTCTACAATCGCCATCATCTCACCGCATGATACATCCGGGACGTGGATTGAACCGGATTATGCGGTTATTTAGATTTTCGCCAATCATCAAATCGGAGTAGCTGCCCATGTGGAGCAGAGTTTTTACCGCCGGCGCGTTGAGTCTGGCCTTCGCATGTCCGGCATTCGCCCAGAACATGCCGGTTCGCATTTATGGCCCGATCACGAAAATCGAGGGCCGCACGGTGACGGTCACGAACCGCGACGGCCAAACTGTGTCATTCGATCTGGCGCCACAGGGGCGGATTGTCGCGAACGAACCGCTGGACGTTCGGACCATCAAGACCGGAGACGTAATCGCCGTTGACGAAGTTATGGGCAAACCCATTCAAGTGCATACCCAGGCCTTTGCTCATGGCGCCAATGCTCCCGCACACCGCCCGCTCGAGACCAATCCAGCGGCCACCCGGTATCTCGGCGTCGTCATGGCGGCAGCGCCCACCAACAATGGTGCAAACGTCACAGTCGATCTGCAAAAGAATGGCGGCAAGATGCAAGCCGAACTGACGAACAATATCGCACATTACCGCAACGAAACCGAAAGCATGGCCGACCTGAAGCCCGGTCTCATTGTCATGGCCAATGCCAATCGCGCGGCCGGTGGCAAGCTCGTCTCCGGTTTTACGACGATTGAGAAGGATGGGCACAAGCCGGTCGATATTGGTGACTGATTTCACTCGCCGCTTCCCACGCGCGGAAATTGCCTCCGGCAAATTTCTAATTCGCGCGTGGGACCCCTGGCGGGGTTCAGCTACCGCCGCACGGGTCCGATAACCGCCTCGTGACAATAGCCTGGCCTGTCGAACGCAACCCCGGCAAACTGCAGGTCGTTATGTTCCGATGTAGCGCCGGGAGGCCCGCCATGAATCGCAAAACACAAAAATGGGAGAAGAAGGACACTTCGAGGAGCGATGATGACAAGCTCGACGACGCATTGAAGGACAGTTTTCCGGCGAGCGATCCTCCTGCGCAAACCGAGCCAAGCTCGACGGTCGGCAGCGCGCACAAAGCACCGCAACACTCGCCGCACCGTGGATGATCGCTTTGCGACGTTGAGCCGGACCGCCTGCCGTAGTACTACCTCGCCCGGGTTTGATGCACGCGAGGACAAAATGGCACTGCGGCTAGGCGACACTGCGCCCGATTTCCAGGCGGACACCACACAGGGAAAAATCCGGTTCCATGAATGGCTGGGCGATTCCTGGGGCGTGCTGTTCTCGCACCCCAAGGACTTCACACCTGTCTGCACCACCGAACTCGGCTACATGGCGCGAATAAAGCCGGAATTCGACAAGCGTAATGTCAAAATCATAGGACTGTCGGTCGATCCGGTGTCGAGTCACTCGGGCTGGGCAAAGGACATTGCCGAAACCCAGGGGGTCGCGCCCAATTATCCCATCATTGGCGATCCGGATCTGGCGATCTCGAAGCTTTACGACATGCTGCCCGCGGAAGCCTCCGGCGATCCTTCGAAGCGGACCGCGGCAGATAATCAGACGGTGCGCAATGTTTACGTCATCGGGCCTGACAAGAAGCTGAAACTGATCCTGATCTATCCGATGACCACCGGGCGCAATTTCGATGAGGTGCTGCGGGCGATCGATTCAATTCAGCTCAGCACAAAGCACCGCATCTCGACTCCGGCCAACTGGAAGCCCGGCGAAAACGTGATCATCTCGGGTTCGGTCTCGGATGCGGAAGCAAAGAAAATCTATCCGAACGGTTGGCAGGCGCCCCGGCCCTACATCCGAATTGTGCCGCAACCGAAATAACTCGGCCCGATCTGTCGGTATCAATGGTATCAGGGGCGGCTCTGGCCGCCCCTTTTTATTCCGCCGGTGCTGCGAGAGGGGCCGGCGCGGCGCCAATCGGCGGCAAATCGCTCTTGATTTCGATATCGCTGAAGCAATCGACGCGGCGCAACGCCGGAAACAGCATCATCCAGAGTCCGACCACGGTGAGCGTGCCCAGCCCGCCGATCACGACGGCCGGCACAGGACCAAACAATCCTGCGCTCATTCCGGCGCGAAACTCGCCGAATTCATTGGACGCACCGACGAACAATGAATTCACCGAACCTATTCGGCCGCGCATGTGATCGGGTGTCGCAAGCTGAACCAGCGCGGAACGGACATAAACGCTGATCATGTCGGCAGACCCGGAAACCACCAGCGCGGCCATTGACAATGCGAAGTAGCGCGACAATCCGAATATCAGCGTGACGACACCGAAGATCGCGACACAGCAGAACATCGCCATTCCGACATGACGGCGCAATTGATGCCGCGCCAGAACCAGCGCCACGAGCGCGGCGCCCATCGCCGGCGCCGTGCGCAGAAAACCCAGACCGGTGGGGCCGGTATGCAGAATGTCACGCGCAAAGATCGGCAGCAGCGCCGTCGTGCCACCGAGAAACATTGCAAAGAGATCAAGCGATATCGCGCCAAGCAAAATTGGCTGCTGCCGGATATAGTTGATGCCGTTCGCGATCCGATCATAGGTTGAGCTCTGGTCCGGCCGCCGGTTCTGCGGCCGAATGCGTAAAACCGCCATGGCCAGTAAAGTGAACAGGTACAGTGCCAGGCAGAGGGTGTAATTCACGACCGGGCCAAGGTCGTAGAGAAAACCGCCGAGTGCCGGCCCACCAATCACCGCCACACGGTAGGCCGACGCGTTCCAGGCAATCGCCCTCGGCAGTTTTTCCAGGCTGACCAGGAATGGCAGGAATGACTGCATTGCAGGTTGGGACAGGCCCAAAGCCACCCCCAACAGCGTGATCACGCTGTAATATGCCCACATCGCTTTGACGCCGGCGACAGTCAGCAATAGCAGGCCGGCGGAGGCCATAATCTGCACGACATAGCTCGCCATCAGCATCAGCCGCCGGTCGATCCTGTCGGCGAGATCACCGGCCGGCAAGACCAGCAGCACCATGGGCAGGAAGCTGCACAGCCCCACATAACCGAGCGCCATCGCATCATGCGTCATGTCATAGACCTGCCAGCCCACTGCAACGGACTGGATCTGCGTGCCCAGGGCGCTGCAGAACCGGACGCCAAGATAGAGCCGGAGGTCTCGTGGCCGGGGCTGAAACGCCCGGGCGGGAACAGGTTCCTGCAACATCACAGCCGGTTTGTGCCAGTCGGTCCTTCTTCGGTGGCGGAACAGGCCGGTTTGTGCCATAGGATCGGCCAAACGCAAATAAACTCCTCGGGCCGAATTACCGCTGTTCAGCGGGCTTTGTTCGCGTCCGACAAAGTTTTGGGACAAATCGTATTTATGTCGAACGGTTCGGATGCGGCTGGCGTGGGTACCGGCACCGCTGGGATCGGCATTGGAAAGGGATCAATGGGCTACAACGAACCCTCGTCGAAACGCCAGGCATTGGTGTACGGCCAATCGGCCCAGAGACATGCCAATCCGTGGGTCCGCCGGGGCTTGCTTGCAGTACTGGTGATCGCCATTGGCGGCTATTACGTCGCGGATCCGGATCGTTTCCAGTCCATCGTTCAATCCGTAACCGGAAGTGCGCCGAAACAGGCGGCACGCGGCGCCGCCGCGGCGCCACCGGTGCGTGTCGCAGCGGCTAATGTTCAGGACGTACCGGTAATGGTGCGCACCATCGGAACTGTGCTCGCCAAATCCACCGTGACCATCAAATCGCAAGTCGACGGACCATTGCTGTCTGCGCCCTTTAAGGAAGGGCAGATGGTGAAGAAGGGCGACCTGCTCTTCCAGATTGATCCGGCGCCGTTCGATGCCGCATTGCGGCAGGCCCAGGCACAGGTTGAGCGCGACAAGGCCCAATTGGCGAGTGCGCAGGCCGATGCCGATCGCGCAGTCATGCTGGCGCAGCGCGGTATCGTTTCCGAGCAGCAGCGGGATCAACTGGTTGCCGCCGCCAAGGCTCTCGTCGCCACGATTGCCGCTGATCAGGCCGCAGTAGAACGCTCGCAACTCAATCTGGACTACACGACGATCCGTTCACCGATCAACGGCAAGACCGGTCCGATCATCGTCTATCCGGGCAATCAGGTGCATGCCTCCGATGCGAATGGTTTAATCACGATCAACGAGATTCAGCCGGTGATGATTTCCTTCGATCTGCCGCAGGGCGATCTGCCGCAGCTGCAGGATCGCATGCGCGAAGGAAAGCTGGTTGCGGACGTGGCCGTGCGCAATGACGTCGCCTCGGCCGTCAAGGCGCCGGGGACCGATATCCCGGTGAAAATCGATTTCGTGGGAAATGTCGTCGACGATAAAACCGGAACGATCGAGTTGCGTGCAACATTCGACAATCCCGATCTCCGTTTGGTTCCGGGAGAACTCGTCGATGTGAGCGTCCGGCTGGCGACGCTGAATCAGACGATCACGGTGCCGCGCGAAGGCGTCAATATCGGGCAGAACGGAAATTATGTTTTCGTCCTGGATGCCGACAACCGGGCGCAGATGCACCCAGTGACGGTGCTCTACCAGGACCAGTCGATCGCGGCGCTCGGCTCGGGTGTAAAGCCTGGCGATCGTATCGTGACCGATGGACAGTTGCGCGTCACTCCGGGCGCAAAGGTCGTGGTCACGCAACCGGACAATTCCGGAGGCCAGGCCCAGAATTCGGGAAATCTCCCGAATGCCTCCGTTTCTCAGCCCCCCGAGACCGCGAAGGTGTCGGATCCCCCACCGGTTCGGCCTGGCACCGAGGCCACGGCGGCTGCCGGGCGCGGCGGGTAAACGCTTTTTCATGAAATAGCTGCCATCTCGTCGCAGAACATGCGACAATCTCATGGTTGGGGCCCCATCGGTTGCAACCATGAATTTATCGGCGATTTTCATCAACCGGCCGGTCATGACATCGCTTGTCATGGCCGCGTTCGTGCTGGCCGGTGTTTACGGCTACGCGTCGCTGCCAGTCAGTGAGCTTCCGCAAGTCGATTTTCCAACCATTGACATCAATGCGTCTTTCCCCGGCGCTGATGCGACCACAATGGCGGCGGCTGTCGCGACTCCGCTGGAAAAGCAGTTTTCCCTGATATCGGGCCTGGATTCGATGACCTCTCAGAACGCCCTGGGACAGTCACGCATCACCCTGCAATTCCGCCTCGACCGGAATATCGATGCCGCCGCTCTCGATGTGCAAACAGCGATGTCCGCGGCGGCTCGTCAGCTTCCGCCTGCGATGCTGACTCCGCCTTCGATCCGCAAAGTCAATCCGGCGGAATCCTCGATCGTGTTTCTCACGGTGAGTTCGCCCACCCTGCCCTTACGCGAAGTGGATCGGTACACGGAGAATCTGCTGATCGGCAAGCTGTCGGCGATCAGCGGCGTGGCGCAAGCCGACATTTTCGGTCAAGCCAGGCCTGCGGTTCATGTATTCATCGATCCCAATGCGCTCGCCACTCGAGGCATAGGCATCGACGAAGTGGCCTCCGCTCTTCAACGCGCAAGCACCAATATGCCGACCGGGCAGATCGACGGGAACACGCGGGGCGCGGTCATCCACGCGGCGGGCCAGCTCAGCACCGCCGCGGAAGTGGCGCCGCAAATCATTGCCTTTCGTAACGGCGCGCCCGTGCGCGTTTCCGATGTCGCGAAAGTCATCGACGGAGTGCAAAACCCCAAGCTGTATGGCGCATGGGTCACCCATGACGGCGCGATTCCAGCGGTGACTGTCGCGATCGATCGCCAGCCCGGCGCCAACACCGTGGCACTGGTGGATCAAATCAAGGACGTATTGCCGCAGCTCACCGCGGAGCTGCCGCCCGCGATCAAGGTCGATGTCACGCTCGATCGCAGCGTTTCGATCCGCAAGGCGGTCTGGGACGTGCAGATCACCCTGATGCTGGCGGCATTGCTGGTGGTCGCGGTGATCTTTGCGTTTTTGCGCACCGTTTCGGGGACGTTCATCCCGTCCATTGCGCTGCCGATCACGATCATCGGCACTTTCGCCGGAATGGCGGCGATGGGCTACAGCCTCGACAATCTGTCCCTGATGGCATTGACGTTGTGCGTCGGCTTCGTGGTCGATGATGCCATCGTCATGCTCGAGAACATCATGCGCCACGTCGAAGCGGGCGAAAGCCCGTACGCCGCGGCGATGGCCGGATCGAAAGAGATCGCGTTCACAATCGTCTCAATGACGGTATCCCTGATCGCGGTGTTCATCCCCGTGATTTTCATGGGCGGCATTGTCGGGCGGCTGCTGCACGAATTTTCCCTGACCATCGTGATTGCGGTTCTGGTGTCGGGCATCGTCTCGGTAACATTGACCCCAATGCTGTGCAGCCGGCTGATCAAGCCGGTGAAAGAGGAGCAGGAGCGCCCGCACAACTGGTTTTACCGCGCGAGTGAGCGCTCATTCGAAACTGTTCAGAAAGCCTATGCGCACTCACTGAACTGGGCTATGGCGCACCGGCGGCTGGTGCTGTTGTTGTTCTTCGCGACAATAATCGCGACGGTCCAACTCTTCCGGATCATGCCGGAGGATTTCATCACGGCCGAAGATACCGGACAGATCACCGCGTTTACCGATGGCGCCAACGGCGTGTCGTTTGCCGACATGGTCCGGCACCAGCAGGAGGCGGAACGGGTGCTGGCCGCGGACCCGAACGTCGACGGATTCATGAGTTCTGTCGGTGCCGGTGGCACGCGGGGCGGCCTGAATTCCGGGACATTCCGCATCCAGCTCAAGGATCGCGACAAACGGCCGCTCGGGGTCAACGACGTAATCACAGAGCTGCGGCAAAAATTCGAGAAGATCCCGGGAATCACGGTGGTGCTGCAGAACCGCCCGCTGATCACGATCGGCGGCTACATCAGCCGCGCCCAATATCAATACACGCTGCAGGATGTCGATCTGCCGGAGCTGTACAGCTGGTCAACAAAACTGACTCAGGCATTGCAGAAGGATCCGGTGTTTTTCGACGTCAACAGCGATCTCGATCTTTCGACACCTTCCATTGAAGTGAACATCGACCGCGACAAGGCAGCGGCGCTCGGCATCAGCACGCAGGCGATCCAACTCGCGCTGGGTTCATCCTTCGGGGGGACGCAGATCGCACCGATCTACACTCAGGCGGATCAGTATTGGGTCAATATGGGACTCTTGCCGGAGTACCAGCAAAACCCCGAGGCGCTTTCGCTGCTTTACCTCGCGACGCCGCGTGCGGCGACGTCGGAGACGACCAATATCGGATCGAATGTGCCGTTGTCGGCGATCGCGACGATCACACGCGGAACGCAGCCTTTATCGGTCAACCATTTTGGTCAGTTGCCCGCAGTCACGCTGTCATTCAACCTGCCGCAAGAAGTCGCGCTCAGCGACGCCGTGGATGAGCTGGAGCGAGTCAAGACGCAGATCGGCTTTCCCGCTTCGATCCAGGGCAGTTTCCAGGGCACGGCGAAGGCATTCCAGGATTCACAGAAAGGATTGGGTTTTCTGCTGATCGGTGCAATCCTCGTCGTCTACATCGTGCTCGGCATCCTTTACGAGAGCTACATTCACCCGCTCACGATCCTTTCCGGTCTGCCCTCCGCGGCAGTCGGTGCGCTGATCACGCTATGGCTGTTCCATTATTCGCTGACACTCTATGCCTTCGTCGGCATCATCATGCTGGTGGGCATCGTGAAGAAGAACGCGATCATGATGGTGGATTTCGCCCTGGCGCGGGAGCGCGAGGGCTCGATGGATCCGGAGACCGCGATTATGAAAGCGGCCGTCATCCGCTTCCGCCCGATCATGATGACCACGATGGCGGCGCTGATGGGAACCTTCCCCATCGCGATTGGACTTGGTTCCAGCAGCGAGGGACGCAAGCCTCTGGGACTTGCGGTGGTCGGCGGCTTGATGCTTAGTCAGGCGGTGACGCTCTACATCACTCCGGTTTTGTATGTTTATCTGGACCGGTTGGGCGCGCTGTTCTCGGGCGAATCCCGCCGGATTCCGGCAGCGGCGGAATAGCCGCGGGTCAGTACGCATCCCCGCGAAGCACCGTTGCAGGAATTGCCAGATGTTCAAGCTTTACAATTTCCACGCCAGCAGCACGTCCTATCGCGCGCGCATCGTGCTGAACTGCAAAAACATTGCATTCGAATATGTTTCAGTGCGTCTGGACAAGGCGGAGCATCTCGACTCCGCATATGGCGAAATCAATCCGATGCGCGGCGTCCCAACGCTGGATACCGGCGAAAAGCGGCTCTACCAGTCATCGGCAATCATCGAATATCTTGAGGAGGTCTGCCCCGAACCTCCAATGTTGCCGAAAGATGCATTGGGCCGCGCGCGGGTGCG
This sequence comes from Alphaproteobacteria bacterium, assembly GCA_028869355.1. Classification (GTDB taxonomy): domain Bacteria; phylum Pseudomonadota; class Alphaproteobacteria; order Micropepsales; family Micropepsaceae; genus CAIYRG01. The sequence goes on from JAGWSK010000275.1 coordinate 11,211, forward strand.
GGCGATCGCGGGAATCGTCGGATCAGACATGCACCCGGTGACCAATCTGCGAATCCGCAATTATGTGCGCGACGAATATGGGCAGAACGTGGATGGCGTGAACGCCTGGATTCAGCGCTGGAACCGGCAGGGCTTTGACGCGATCGAAGCAATGTTGGACGCGGATAAAGAACGCGCTTCCGGCTTTTGTTATGGTTCAACACCGACAATCGCCGATGCGTATCTGGTGTCGCACGTGTTTTCGGCGGTTCGCTTCAAGACAGATATGTCGCCTTATCCTCTGGTCCAGGCGGTCGTCGCGAGTTGTGAGAAACTCGAACCATTCGCGCGCGCCCACCCTGCCCGCCAGCCGGACGCTCCTAAACCGGAACTCCGCAGGAATCCTTGATGCTTCGGATCACCAGTGCGGTTTTGACGCTGGCGACGTTCTTGGCCGAAGTCAGGTCACGGGTGATGAAATCCTGGAACTCCGCTATGTTTCGCGCCACGCAAAGCAGAACGAAATCGACATCACCCGAAAGCATGTGGCAGCTGCGCACCAGCGGCCAGCTATTTACCTGCTCCTCGAAAGCGCGCAGATCCTGCTCGGCCTGGCTGGCCAGGCCGACATAGGCATAGGCGGTCACTTCATAGCCAAGCGCGCTCGCGTTCAGTTCGGCGTGATACCCCTTGATGTAGCCGGTGTTTTCCAGCACCCGCACGCGGCGCAGACAGGGCGGTGCGGTGATTTTCACCCGGGTCGCAAGCTCGACATTGGTCATCCGGCCGTTCGCCTGTAATTCGGCCAAAATCTTCCTGTCAATCTCGTCAAGCCGGTGCCGGGTCATGAAGCTCCCGCATAATCGATCAAACTCAACGCGCATTGCGCAATTATGTTGCCGCAGATGCCGCGATAAAGCTAAGCCCAAAGGAACACTTGACCTGGTTCCACCTTTCTTTCGATATCCTCCATCACTTTAGGTTTCCGCTAATGCCTGACATTCAATCGAAAATTCTGATTCTCGGCAGCGGTCCTGCCGGCTGCACAGCGGCCATTTATGCAGCGCGCGCGATGCTCGAACCGGTGCTGGTCGCGGGCATGCAGCCAGGCGGGCAGCTCACGATAACCACCGAGGTCGAGAACTACCCGGGATTTGCCGCCGCCGTTCAGGGCCCATGGCTGATGGAACAAATGCAGGCGCAGGTCGAGCATTTGGGAACGAAGGTCATGTTCGACCTGATCACCGGTGCGGATCTGGCGCAGCGCCCTTTCGTCCTGACCGGAGATTCCGGCAAGCGCTACACGGCGGAAACAATCGTAATCGCCACCGGCGCACAGGCCAAATGGCTCGGGCTGCCCAACGAAGAGAAATTCAAAGGCTTCGGCGTCTCCGCATGTGCGACTTGCGATGGCTTCTTTTTCAAGGGCAAAAAAGTCGTCGTTGTGGGCGGCGGCAACACCGCGGCGGAAGAAGCTCTGTTCCTCACCAATTTTGCCACCGAAGTCACACTGGTGCATCGGCGCGACACTCTGCGCGCCGACAAGACCAACCAGATGAGGATCCAATCCCACCCAAAGATCCGCATCTTGTGGAATTCGATTGTCGCCGATGTGATCGGATCGGGCGATCCCAAATCCGTGTCGGCCGTCCGGGTGAAAAACAATGTAACCGGGGAGATTACCGACCTTCCGGCGGAAGGATTGTTCATCGCCATCGGGCATACGCCGGCCACTGAAATTTTCCGTGGCCAGCTCGATATGGATGACGACGGTTACATCCGCACGGCGCCCGACTCGACCAAAACCGGCGTTCCCGGTGTTTTCGCGGCCGGCGACGTCAAGGACAGGGTTTTCCGCCAAGCCGTTACCGCGGCAGGAATGGGTTGTATGGCTGCGCTGGAAGCAGAACGCTTCCTCGCCGCCTCACACTAGCGCTGGCTTGCGAAATTCTTGAACGGCTTCAGGGTTGGAAGTCTGGCCCGCATCCCTATATCGAATTTAAGAGGTTCGTTTTACGGCGAACCCATAAGGAGGTCTCCTCCCGATGACGGACGGCCAAACCGTCCGCAGCCTCCGAGGCAAGGGCCGGCGTCAGCGCCGGCCTTTCCTTTTCACATGAAGAGTCGTTCGTCGGCCAGGTTGGTGTACAGCGACGCAACCTGTGCGCCGTAGCCGTTGTACAGCTGCGTTGGAACGCGTTCTCCGGTGCCCAGAATCTCTTCCGTCGCCTGGCTCCAGCGCGGATGCGGCACTTGCGGATTCACATTCGCCCAAAAGCCGTATTCGTCCGGCCCAAGCGCCATCCAATAGGTCTTCGGCCGTTGATCGGTGAAAATGAAGCGCTGGATTCCCTTGGTGGATTTGAAACCGTATTTCCACGGCGTCACAAGGCGCAGTGGTGCGCCGTTCTGCTTTGGCAGCGGCTTGCCATACATGCCTGTCACCATGAAGGCCAGTTCATTCCTGGCCTCGTCCACCGTGAGACCTTCCGTGTACGGCCACGGCACCCAGACCATGTTCTGGGCCGGCGCAACATCCGCGTTCATCCATGTTTTCATCACGACGTATTTCGCGTCCGGCGTCGGCTTTGCGTAGTCGACCAAAGCTTTCATGGAAAAACCCGACCATGGAGCGACAAACGCCCAGGTCTCGACACAGCGATGACGATAGACCCGCTCTTCCAGCGGCATGGCTTTGATCAGCGTATCGAAATCCGTCTTGAAGGATTTCTCCACCATGCCCTCAAAGCTGATCTCCCACGGACGAATCGGCAGCCGGTCGGCATTGCGGATCGGATCATCCTTCTCGACCCCGAACTCGTAATAATTATTGTAGGACGCGACAATGGTTTCAGGCGTCATCGCGCGATCCGTCACCACATAGGCCGGATTGCGTTTGAACGGATACATTGACGCGGTCGGGTCCGGCGTAGCCGAGGTCTGGATTCCCCCTGCCCCACCATTCTGCGAGGTTTGGCTGCCATTGTCGCAACCGGCCAGTGCGCCCGCGATTGCAAGCGCGCCTGCGCCCCGCAGCAAATGCCGGCGGTTCATCACCAGTTCTTCCGCGGTGACCAATCGTTCCGGCATTTCCCAGCTCTTGCGAACCCTGATCAGCATTCCAATCTCCTCGCCGCAACCCGTCACGCGCGCTAATGCGCCGGCATGGCCGCATGATGGCGGGCGCGTTCAAATCATTGTGCTGGAAATATAGCTTGTGCGGCAACACAGGCGCAATGAATGGAGCAAGTGCGTACTGGCACAAGCAAAAACACTTAAAAAACAACAGGACTGAAACTCCGGGTGTTCGGCCTTGCTGATGTGACTGTTGTCAAGAAGAAGAACAAATCGATAAAAAACCGGCCGGGGCACATGCGAATATCGGCGAATTATGCCGCGGCTTTGCGCGCAGCAACGACGCTTTCGGCGAGTTTGCCGGTCAGTTCCGCGAGATGATCGAACTTCATCTCGTACGTACCGACTCCCTGGGTTAGCGACCGCAATTCGACGATCAGATCGTGCAGCTCCGCACGCGGAATTTCGGCTTCCACCGTGTCCCAGCCCTGCCAACCCTGGCGCGAATCGAATCCGAGAATTCGCCCGCGCCGGGAGGAGATCACACCATTCACATCTGCCGTCGAGGGCGACGGCACGTGAATCTTCACATGCATGATCGGTTCGAGCAGTACCGGCGCGCAGTTGGGCATGCCCTCCGTCATGCCGATGCGCGCGGCTGTCTGAAACGCGGCATCCGATGAATCCACGGAGTGATAGGAACCGTCGACCAGTGCCACTTCGAGATCGACCACTGGAAATCCAAGCGGACCTGATTTGAGGAAATCGACGATTCCCTTTTCCACGGAAGGAATGAAATTGCGCGGCACCACCCCGCCGGCGATGCGATCGTCGAAGGTAAATCCGCTCCCCCGGGGCAAGGGTTTGATCTCAATCACGACATCGCCGAATTGACCGTGACCGCCGGTCTGGCGCTTGTGACGCCCGCGCTGTGTGGTCGAACGTTTGATGGTTTCCTTGTATGGCACCTGTGGCCGGTGCGTCTCGAGTTTCAGCCCATATTTGGACGCCAGCTTCTCCACCGCGACTTTCAGGTGGATCTCGCCCTGTCCCAGCAGGACCATTTGATGCAGAGCCGCATCCTGTTCGAACAGGAGCGAAAGATCTTCCTCGCGCAATTTTGCGATCGCCGTGGTGAGTTTCACTTCGTCCTTGCGGTCTGCTGCAGTAATCGCAAGCCCGTAAACCGGCGGCAGGACTTCGACCTTGACCTTCAGCTTTGCCCCACCGCGGGCGCCGGACAAAATCTCGCCGGTCGCGATCTCGTCCAGCCGCCCCAGAGCGACTGTCTCGCCAAGTCCGGCCTCGTTGAGTTTCGTTTGCGCTTCGCCGCGGAGCGCAAAAACCCCGCCGACGCGAGTGTCGCCGCCGTTCTGCCGGTAGAGGACTGCCCCGTCCTTGACCTGGCCCCCGAGCACGCGTGCGAGGCTGAGCTTGCCGCCATGCGATGTGTAGTAGGTTTTGACGACTTGCACGGTCGGGTCATTCCCGCTGACCCCCAGCCGGCTGCGCACGCCGGCCACATCCGGAATTTCATGGCGCAGCATTTTCAGCAACCGCCGGATTCCATTGTCGCCGGCGGCCGAACCAATCAGTACCGGGACAATCACACCCGACTGCAAATCCTTTTGCAGATCCTCGAAAATCTCATCACGCGGCGGTGCAATATCGGAAAGCAGCTCCTCCATGAGATGCTCGTTGTAATCGGCGAGTCGTTCCAGCATCTGGTACCGCGCTTCGCCTTCGCGGCTCTTCGTCTCACCGGTCATGTCGATGAGCTGCGACGCGGCATGCTCGCGATAGACATAAGCGCGTTCCAGCGCCAGATCGATAAATCCGGTGACGATCCCGTTTTCCCAGATCGGTATCTGCCGCAACACCAGCGGCTTGGGCGAAACGTTCTGCAGGATCGCAAGTATCTCGCGCAAGGATCCGTTGGCCTTGTCGATTTTGTTGACAAACAACGCATGCGGAATTTTGAGATCGGCCAATCGCTTCAAATAGGGCTGCAGCATGGCCGCCTTGGCCGCTTCCGGTTCGCAAACCACGATTGCCGCGTCGATGGCCGGAAGGACGTTCAGGGTCTCCTGCAAAAACTCGATGGATCCTGGACAGTCGAGGAAGGTGAATGACTCGTCGAGATATTTGGTGCTGGCGCAATTCGTCTCGACCGACATCTGCCGCGCCCGCGATTCCGGCGAACTATCGCCAACAGTGTTGCGCGCCTGGATCGACCCTTTGCGCTGAATCGCGCCGGTGATCCACAGGATGCTCTCCAGCAATGTCGTTTTGCCGCCACCATAGGGTCCTACCAGGGCCACGCAACGTGGCCCGCTACCTCCATTTTTTGCCGGCATGTCCGTCTCCTTGAGGACGGGCGTCCACCCTGTCCCAGGGCGGAAAAACGACCCGTCACAAAACCTCCATTGGCGTATCGTCGCGCCAATCAGGGGGAGAAGGCAAGCGCATCAGCGCGCCGCCCTGGGCGCCTTCGCGAAAATAAATTGCTGCACGTCGGGATTTCCCCGGCGCCACATCACATTGTCGAGGAAGTAGTGATGAATGTTGATGAAGATATAGAACGAAAACACGAACAGGCTTGGGCCCAGGAGGTGTTTGTCATAGGGGACGAGAGCATCGATCGATTGCGGAATCCCCTGAAACCCGAGATAACCGAGCAGGACGCCGATGCCGATGAAAAAAACGAAGCTGCTCCAATGTGCGGGCAGGAATCGTGACATCATGGCCGGCGCAGGCGCAGCTTCACCACGTTCGGCGGCATTCAGCTGATAGCGCCAGACGACCGCAAGATATTGCAATGAGTGAAATGTCGGCACCACGGCCAGAACCAGTGGATTGAAGCGAACGAAAATCACCCAAAGATACAGCGTCGTGAGATAGGCGACGAGGCCGTTCCACGGCAGCTGCCCGCGTGCCTCGCGCCACCGCTGTAACAGCACGACCAATGCCGCGGCCGAAGTCAGCACGAGCCCGACAATGGACAGGTGATAAATCCAGGTCGGGATGGGCAGCGAGAAATAGGCCAGCCCGATGTAGTAGTTTCTGCTGGAAAAAGCGTGATTGACCGCAAGCCAGGCCACCATCCAGCTGGCATACCCATTGGCGCGCAAAATCAGCTTTCCGCGGTCGGAAAACATCAATCGTTTCTGGACCGAATCGACAATCAGAATGCCGTAGCCCTGTTTGACGTAGTGCCAGCCAACCAGGAAAAACATCGCGTTGGCGCTATAGGCAAGAACGCGGCCGCTTCCCGCCAATATACCGCCGGCGAGGAATGCGATCAGGATCGTCGGGACCACCAGCCCTGCGCTGATGTAGCGCCAGCGAAGCGTCGCCGGATAGGCGCCAAACGCCTTCTCCCGGTAATTGCGGTAGAACATCTGGTAGGAATGGGCGAAATGGGGCTGATTGATGATGGTCATCAGCACCGTAATCAGAACTGCCTGCTGCGCGCCCGGAATTCCCCTGGGAAACAGAAACGCGACGGCGGCGCACACGATCAGAGATGCGCCACCAAGCGTCATGAAATCGAAAATTGGCCCGAACAGATACGCCGGCCGTGCCGCAAAACCGGCCGGCCGTGTGGTTCCAATCTCGGGTGAAAGAACGCTTGTTTGTGTGACATCGGTCATCGAACCGTAACCCGGACAATATCCCGCCACTCATATAACGCGCAGCAGCGGTTTGTGGAGACAATTCACTGCGAGACCCGGCCGGCGGACAGGTTCACCTGCGCGGCACAATTGCTGAGACAGTGGCGGCAGGAGACTGGAGAAACCTGAACGCCGCTTCAGGGCCCCGAGGGCGAAAAAGAAATCGCGAAGCGATTTCAGCCCGAGGGATCCGGCCAACGAAAATCTACCTAAGATTGCCACAGAAGCGTTGAATCCGGGTGCAGGCTTCTTCAAGCACCGCGTTCGATGTCGCGTAGGAAATCCGGAAAAACGGCGACAGCCCGAACGCCGCTCCATGTACGACAGCGACTCCTTCCTCATCCAGAAGCGCATTGGCGAAATCTTCGTCGCTGCCGATTTTTTGCCCGGACCGGCTTTTGGTACCGATCATTTTCCGGATCGATGGATAGACGTAAAACGCGCCTTCCGGCACCGGGCATTCGATGCATGATGTCTGGTTAAGCATGGAAACCACCAGATCGCGCCGTTCCTCGAACACCCTCTGGAACTTCGGGATGAAATCCTGTGGTCCATTCAGGGCTTCCACGCTCGCCCACTGCGAAATGGACGTGGCATTTGTCGCCGATTGGGACTGGAGTTTCGCCATTGCCGCAATCAGCGGGACCGGGCCGGCACAATAGCCGATGCGCCACCCGGTCATGGCATAGGCCTTGGACACGCCATTCATTGTCAATGTGCGCTCGTAAAGTCGCGGTTCGACCTCAACGACGGTGTGGAACTGGAATCCGCCGAACACCAGATGCTCGTACATGTCGTCAGTGAGAACCCAAACATGCGGATGTTCCATCAGCACCGCGGTCAGCGCCTGTAACTGCTCGCGGCTGTAACAGGCGCCAGTTGGGTTCGACGGCTGATTGAGGATCAGCCATTTGGTTTTCGGCGTGATCGCATGCGCCAGCGCCTCGGGAGTGAGGCGAAATCCCTCTTCCAACCGCGTTTCGACAAACACCGGCTTACCCCCCGCCAGCAACACGATGTCGGGATAGCTGACCCAGTAGGGCGCGGGGATAACGACCTCATCGCCTGCGTTCAGCGTCGCCATCATGGCGTCGTAGATGATGGACTTGCCTCCGGGTGCGACGAAGCATTGCGCCGGCGCATACTCGACGTGGTTCTCGCGCTTGAATTTGGCGGCAATCGCCGCGCGCAGCTCGGGAATCCCTTCGATATTCGTGTATTTGGTTTCGCCACGGCGAATCGCGGCGATTGCGGCTTGCTTGATATTGTCCGGCGTATCGAAATCCGGCTCTCCGGCGGCGAGCCCAATCACATCGCGCCCGGCGGCTTTCAGTTCGCGGGATTTTTGCGTCATCGCCAGAGTGGGTGAAGGCTTTATGCGCCCGAGCGCACTGGCGAGAAAACCAGGCGGCAATGTTGACATGACCAGCTCCGTCGAATCGAGTGTCCAGATTTGGAATTCGCATGATCTCTATACCGGCATCAGGGCGATTCCAGAATCGAAAAGGACACTCGCAATCTACTGATTCCAGTGTCGTTTCAGTTTCAAAGTTCGCGACCCGCGATCTATATCGACGGCAGGTGAACTTCGAAGCCCGACACGGGACGGGACACCTGACAACAGGTGCGAAACGGCACAAGGAAGGGCTCCAACTGCCCACCAAAGTCGCTGACCACGGCGCGCGCAGTGCTCTCATTCGGGCTTAAGCCATGGTTTACAAAGTACGCGATTTCCCAAATTTGGCGGGCTACCGGCGGGGGCGACCCGCTACACATGAAGGATTTTGGTGCTAACATGGACGAAATGTCAGGCTTTGCGCCTGGCGGGCAGCCAACGTAGAGGAATCGATCCATGCGCGCTCTGCATCTGTGCACATTGGCGTTTGCGGGAGTGGTGCTGGCGGCACTGCCCGCGAAGGCGGTCGTGATTGTCGTAGGGGGCGGCGCAGGCGCGCAGTGTTATGCCACGGCGGAATTCGGCGATCCATTCGCAGCCTTCGATATCTGCACCAAGGCGCTCGCGAACCAGGAAATGTCGATCCGCGACCGCGCCGCAACCTATATCAACCGCAGCGTCGTCCGATTGCGCGTCCATGATTATGCCGGCGCAATGGCCGATTGCGACCTCAGCATCGCGCGCTATCCCAATCTGGGCGAAGCCTATGTCAATCGCGGCGCGGCCCTGATCAATATGGATATGCCGAAAGAGGCGCTGGAATCGCTCGATAAGGCAATCAGGATCGGTCTCGATAAGGTACATCTTGCCTATTACAACCGCGGGCTGGCACGGGAACAGCTGAGGGACGCAAGGGGCGCCTGGGAAGATTACAAGAAGGCGCTCGAACTCGACCCGACATTCACCCTTGCCGCCGAAGAACTGAAGCGGTTTTCGGTGACCGGCACCATTATTGAAGCCAGGTCTTGATCTTTACCGGCGGCCCGCGATCAGGATCGCGCGGAAATCATTGACATTGGTGCGTGTCGGTCCCGTGACAATGAGATCACCGAGACCCGCGAAAAAGCCGTAGGAATCGTTCTGCGCCAGCGCGGCATCCGCCCTCAGTCCCAGCGCAGCAGCGCGACGGACAGTATCAGGCGCGACGATTGCCCCTGCGTTATCTTCCGTGCCGTCGATGCCATCGGTGTCGCAGGCGAGAGCCCAGACGCCGTCCGCACCGTCCAGAGCGCCGGCGAGCGCGAGCAGGTACTCGGTATTCCTTCCGCCGTTGCCATCGCCACGCACCGTGACGGTCGTTTCGCCGCCGGACAGAATCAGCTGGGCTTTTCCCTCACGCTGCAACTGCAACGCCATTTGCGCATGATCGCGGGCCAGCATTCGCGCTTCGCCCTCGAGGTCGCCGAGGTTGTGCACCACAAGTCCGGCGGCGCCGGCGATCCGCGCCGACTCTGCAATCGCCGCGCGCGATGATGCGATGATCCGGGTGTCCACGCGGGCAAAAGCGGGATCGCCGGGTTTTGGTGTTTCCGATTCCGGATTTTTCAGCCACGCCGCGACTGATTCGGGCGCAGTGATCCCGCGGTCATGTAATATTCCGGCGGCGTCTGCACTCGTGGTTGGATCGGGCATTGTGGGACCCGACGCCACCAATGCCGGATCGTCGCCGGGCACATCGGAAATGATGAGGGTGGCAACAGACGCAGGCGCCGCTGCAAGCGCCAGCCTGCCGCCCTTGATCGCCGAGAGATGCTTCCGGACGCAGTTAATCTCCGCGATGGGTGCACCAGATTTTATAAGCGCGGCGGTCAATAACCGCTGTTCGGCCAGACTGATGCTTGGAGCGGGCAGGGTCAGGAGCGCCGAACCTCCGCCCGAGATCAGCGCCAGCACAAGATCATCCCGAGTCAGATTTGCGACTGAATCAAGAATTCGCCGCGCGGCTTCAAGACCGGCCTCATCGGGCACGGGGTGGCCGGCTTCGACGACTTCAATTTGTTTACATGGCTCACCGTGGCCATAGCGGGTGACGACGAGACCGTTCAGCTTGCCTGGCCAGCGGTCTTCGACAGTTTTCGCCATTGCGGCTGAGGCCTTTCCGGCACCCACAACAACGGTGCGGCCGCGCGGCGGCTCAGGCAGATTGGAGGGAACACAGCGCTCGGCTGAAGCCGCAGCCACTGCGGCATGCAAAAGCTCAAGCAGAATGGCGCGCGGATCGGCGTCCACAGGAAAAATCAGTCCGCGATTTTGATTTCGTGACTCGCGAGGCGCTCCAGCACTTTCACCAGCGCGGAATCATCGAGTCCGCCTTCACCGGCTGCGAAGGACGCATTGAACAATTCCTGGCAATGGGCCGTATGCGGCAGGGGAATGTTCAATGCCCGCGCCCCCGCCAACACGATCGCCAGGTCCTTGGCATGCAGTTCGATGCGAAAACCGGGCGCGAATGTCCGCTTCAGCATGCGCTCGCCATGCACTTCCAGAATGCGTGACTGGGCGAACCCGCCCAACAATGCCTGGCGCACCCTGGCTGGATCGGCACCGGCCTTTGATGCAAACAGCAATGCCTCGGCAACCGCTTCGATATTCAGTGCAACGATGATCTGGTTCGCCGCCTTCGCGGTCTGTCCGTCGCCATTGCCGCCTATCAGGGTGATGGTCTTGCCCATCAATTGCAGGAGCGGCCTGACGCGCTCGAAAATCTCCTCTCGCCCACCGACCATCAGAGTCAGCGTGCCGGCTTTGGCGCCCACTTCACCGCCCGACACCGGAGAGTCGAGATAGAAACAACCCAATTCCTCGATGCGCCGCGCAAAGTCCTTGGTTGCCAGCGGCGAGATTGTGCTCATATCGACGACGATTTTGCCGCGCGACAGGCCGCTGGCGGCGCCGTCATCCGCAAACAACACTTTCTCGACGTCGGGCGTATCGGGCACCATGGTGAAGATGATTTCGGCCTTCTGCGCCACCTCGCGTGCCGTTTTGCAAGCGATACCGCTTTTACCGGTCATCTCGCGCGGCACGCCGCTGCGCGTATTCAGATACACCCGATGTCCGGCCGCCTGCAGATGACCCGCCATTGGCCGGCCCATGATTCCCAATCCAATAAATCCAAGATCCATGATCTTTGCCTCTTTAAAATCGAAGGGGGCAGTTTTCGGCCGCCCCCTTTTTCCGTAACCTGAGCAGCGGACATTCAGTTCGACGCTGACTTCACGCCGGCCGCAAGCTGTTTTAGCCACGGCCCGAGAAGGTCCGTAAGCTGATGTTCGGATGTCCCGACCGAATAAACCTGTGACATGTGGTTGTGGGTTGCCATGATGTGGAACATGTGTTCATGACCTGCTTCGGTCAGAACTTTGTGGATCATCTCGCCCTGGGCGATCTGCGGAGTTTCCGGGTCCCATTCGGCGCGCGTGAAGAACAGCGGAATCTTCGTTGCCTTCAACCCATTGACCGACGAGGCGGCTTTCACCTTCGCCGGATCGTTGCCGAAAAACGCGCTTGGCCGCGCTTCATAGCCGCCGGATGTCATCACTGCGCCGATGATCCCGCCACCCGGTTTGTAGTGGAATTCCGGATGCGAGACGTAAATCCCGACCAGGCTCGCGCCGGCCGAATTACCCCAAAGAAAAATCTGGTTCGGATCGCCGCCCCATTGACGCGCATTCTTCGCCACATAAGCGAGCGCGTCACGCGTGTCATAGGCTGCATCCGGATACTGGTTCTTCGGCGCCAGCCGGTAATTGATCTCGACCCCGATCATTCCCTGCTGGTTCGCCCATGTCATGACGTTGTCGTAGGTGAACTGCCCGAACGTATGCTTGTCGCCGCCAGTGAAGCCGCCACCGTGAACGAACACGAGAATCGGCCGATTGCCGGTGGTCTTTCCATCCCAAATGACATCGAGCTTCTGCAATGGATCGCTGCCATATGCGATGTCGCGTTCGGCCTTGAGCCCGGCCACGGCAACCGGATCCTTCGGCTGCAAGGGATCGAAGATCTTGCGTGTCGCGGCGGCGTCGTTCTTGTGTCCCATCGCGGCGACGGCTTTGGCCACGTCAGGCGGAAGATCGGCCCGGCTTAGGGTGGGGACGGCAAGCAATGCGACTGCCAGCGGCAGGATCAGTCGTTTCATAGTCGGCTCCTCCCAATGCGCGGATCGCAACCAGAGCTGGTTGTAACCGGACGCTGCCGAGCCGAAAAATGCCGCAGTTACGCAGCGACGGCAAGCGTCACCCGGTTCCTTCGGCCAGTGCACGCTGGGTCGCCCGCGCGGCCGCAGCGATGGCCTCGGTCGCCAGCGGAATCAGACCCTGCATCGAAAAAAAGCCATGGATCATGGTCGGATAATCGATTTGCACGGCAGCGACCCCCGCCTGCTTCAGCCGCTCCGCATAGGAAATTGCGTCGTCCCGCAACGGGTCCAGACCCGCAGTGACGATATAAGCTGCGGGCAATCCACTGAGATCGCCTGCAGAAAGCGGTGACAGACGCGCATCGGCCGGATCGACGCCGTCCGGGACATAATAACGCTGGAACCAGCGCAACGCGCGCGGATCGAGCGGAAAACCCATTTCGGGAAGTTCGCCTGCTTCGGCGCCATCGAAGGGTCGCGCACTCAACGCCAATACGGGATAAATCAGCAACTGGTATGCAATCTGCGGCGCGCCCTTGTTCTCTTTCGCCTTCTGGCACACCAGTGCTGCCAGATTGCCACCAGCCGAATCGCCGGCGACTGCCATATGATTGGCGTCGACCAGCAGCTCGGCGGCATGGTCTTCCACCCACTGAACCGCGGCGAAGCTGTCCTCGATTGCCGCCGGAAACGGGTGCTCCGGAGCCAATCTGTAGTCCACCGCAATGATCCGGCAGTTGCTCTCATTCGCCAGCGTGCGACACAGCGCGTCACAGGAATCGAGGTCGCCGAGAACAAAACCGCCACCATGAAAATAGATGATGGCCGGCAGCATTCCGGTGCCACCGGCAATGGGTGTATAGCTGCGCAGCGGAATCGTGCCCGCGGTCAAGTTCTCGACCTTGCCGATGGGCAAGTCATGCGGCGACGCAAACTGGCAGAAGCGCCGGAAGTCCTCGCGCGCTTCAGCCGGTGCCTTTTCCCAGATCGCGTAGGAGCCAATCTGTGGCACGTGGTCCAGCAAAGCCTGGATCATCGGGTCCAGCATGTCAAAAACCGTTCCGCCTGATGCCAAATCGACGATCAGTGAATGGCAATTTTGGCGTAAGGATCGATGCGCCGGGCCGTGATGTCGTCAAGAATCGCCAGTAACGCCCTCCAGACCGCA
>JAGWSK010000276.1 GCA_028869355.1 Alphaproteobacteria bacterium
CGCAGCTATCACGAAAAGGGCGAACCATGCCCGGTCGCCGTGGTTTGCGGCATGCACCCGATGCTGTTCATGATCGCCGGCCTGGAAATCCCCTATGGCAGCAATGAATATGACGGGGCGGGAGGACTGTTCGGCGAAGCGATCGAAGTGATCGAAGGTCCGCGCACCGGACTGCCAATTCCGGCGCATGCGGAGATTGCCTTTGAAGGCTTCATCCATCCGAATGATCTGATCCAGGAAGGGCCGTTGGGCGAATGGACCGGCTATTATGCCGGGGGCCTCAAGAAGGAGCCTGCAATCCGCATCGAAACCTTCATGCACCGCAACAATCCCATTCTCATGGGGGCCATCCCCGGCGTGCCGCCGGATGACGACTCATTTTATCGCGGCACGTATCGTTCCGGCGCGGTCTGGAATCAGCTGGAAGCGGCCGGTATTCCCGAGGTCAAGGGTGTTTGGGCCCATGAAGCGGGCGGAAGCAGGCTGTGGCTGACGGTTGCGATACGGCAGCTTTATGCCGGGCACGCGAAACAGGCGGGGCTCATCGCCTCGCAATGCCACGCCGGCGCCTATGCCAACCGCTTTGTCGTGGTTGTGGACGATGACATTGATCCCGCCGACATGGATAAGGTGATATGGGCCATGTGCACGCGGTTTGATCCGCGCGAGGACATGGAAATTTTGCGCGGCTGCTGGAGCACGGTGCTCGACCCGATGGTGTATAGCGAAAGCGACCGGCGCAATGCCCGCGTGGTGATCGACGCCTGCAAACCATGGTCGCGGCGCGATACGTTCCCGGCCGTGGTTCGCAATTCGAAAGCATTGGACGAAAGAATACGCGCGAAATTCAACGAATTTCTGCCCCGCGCGTGAACAGGAAGAAGCAATGAAACCCCCTCCGTTTTCATATCACGATCCGCGCACGATTTCCGATGCGGTCAGCCTGCTGGCAGGTCTGGAAAACGCAAAGTTGCTCGCGGGCGGACAGTCGCTGATGCCTATGCTGAACATGCGTTATGTACTGCCGGACCACATCATCGATTTGAACCGGGTGGACGGTCTGTCCCATATCCGGGAGTCCGGCGGCACGATCGAGTTCGGCGCCATGACGCGGCAGCGCGATATCGAATTCTCCGATATCGTGAAAGCACGCTTTCCGATCATCCATGAAGCCATCCTGAATGTCGGCCATCGGCAGACGCGCAATCGCGGCACCATTGGCGGATCGCTGTGTCATCTCGACCCTTCCGCAGAACTCGTGACGCTGGCCGCAGCGCATGACGCGACAGTCACGGTCCAGGGACCAAACGGCTCGCGCACGATCGCCTTTGCCGAATTCCCGGTCACCTTCATGACGACGGCGCTGGAGCCAAACGAGCTCTTGACCAAAGTGTCGTTCTCCTCCTGGCCTGCCGGTCACGGGTATGGCTTTGTCGAGTTTGCGCGCCGGCATGGCGATTTCGCGATTGCCTCGGCAGCCGCTCTTCTGGAAGAGGATGCCAACGGCAAGATCAAACGCGCGTCTCTGACTTTGGGCGGCGTTTCCGTGATCCCGACGCGGATGCGCGAAATCGAAAAGGCGCTGGCCGGAAAAACCGCCTCGGAAGAATTGTTCCGCGAATTGTGCGAGGAATGCCGGAAAGTGGATGCGATTGAGGATGTGCATGCGCCCGCTTCATATCGCCAGCATCTCGCGACGGTGATGTCGCGCCGGGCGCTGGTTGCCGCGCATGGACGTGTGGGGAGAGCATGACAGAAAAACGCAAGATCGCCGTCACCATCAACGGCAAGCGCTACGAGGAAGAGGTCGAGGTCCGCTACACGCTGGCCGATTTCATGCGCCAGCAATTGGGCCTGACAGGCACGCATTTGGGCTGTGAACACGGCGTGTGTGGCGCGTGCACGATTCTCTTTGACGGCCTTTCGGCACGTTCTTGTCTCATGCTGGCGGTGCAAGCCGACGGGCACGAGATTCTCACCGTCGAAGGCATTGCTCCGTCGGAGGACACGCTGCACCCGCTGCAGGAGGCGTTTCGCGATAACCACGGCCTGCAATGCGGTTTCTGCACACCCGGCATGCTCACCACGCTGCTCGAATTCCTGCGCGACAATCCCGATCCGACTGAAAAGGAGGTTCGGATTGCGATTTCCGGCAATCTCTGCCGCTGCACCGGCTATCAGGGAATTGTCGCGGCAGCACTGGATGCGGCGCAGCGATTGAAACCGGGACGCGAAGCTTCGTAAGTCGCGCGCATTGACGCTTCGTTACGATGACATCGGTAACCGGCTGCGGGCATTCCGGCTCGGCTCCGGGCTTTCCGCCGAAGACGTGGCGCGCCGCATCGGCATTTCACGCACCGCGCTCTACCGCTTCGAAAAAGGCGAAGTGGCCAAAATCGAAACGCTGGAAAAGCTCGCCGATCTATTGCAGGTGTCATTGCCGACTCTGCTCGGTGTCGGCGTCGAATATATCCCTTCGGCGTTGACCTATTTCGAACGCATGCGGCAGATCGAGGAAACTGCCGAGCATATTATCGTGCTGGCGGGACCACTTTCCTATCTGCTTGCGTCCGAGGATTTCAATGCGGTGCTCGGGCAGCTGCTGAAGGAAAGTATTCCGGAAGCCGAACACGACATGCGCCGCGCCGAAGCCGAAGTCGACGAGATTTTGACGGTCCTGCAGCAGCGCAAGGAAACCTATCGGCGGCGCCAGCCGACCATTGTCAACCTGATTGCGGCCACCGAAATATCGCGTTTTCTGATCAATGGTATGGTCGGGCGCCTCGATCTGCCTGCAGATATACGGCAACAGCGGCGCCGCCTGGCGCGGGCTGAAGTCGAGCATTTCGCGCGGATCATCGAACAGGACCCGATCGGCATTC
>JAGWSK010000277.1 GCA_028869355.1 Alphaproteobacteria bacterium
AATTGCTCCTTTTCTTCGCCGGCTGCGGCAAACGAGAGTCCGCATAATCCGCGTTCCGTCACGGCGAGCAGCGCACGGCCGAGCAACGATTCGTGCCAGCCATAGCAAACCGTCAAACCTGCACCACGCTTGGCATATTTTCCGGGAGTCATTGCCTCCACTTTCAGCACGAGGTCATGCAGCCGGGATGGGCCCGACAGTCCCGAGTCGAGGGCCGCATCAAGAACCGGCCGTCCTTGTTCGAGCGCGCGCTTCGCGCGTTCCAACGTCAGATGTGCGACAAACGCTTTCGGGCTGACGCCGGCCAATCGCGTAAACTCGCGCTGAAAGTGCCACGGCGACAGGCCGGCAACACCGGCAGCTTCCGCGAGCTCCGGCTGCCGCCGGAAATTATCGGCGAGATAAAGCAGCGCCCGCGAAATTGCGCCGTAATTCGAAGTCCTGAGTTCAGCCAGATCCGACATGGCGCGACGTTACGCGCTGCAAGTGCCGCTTGCGACCCGATTCTTGCGCATCACTCCGTTGGCAATGCCTGACGCGCGTCGCGCAGCGCCTGGCGCAAGGCTTCGGCCAGACGGGCACGTTCCTCGGCCCCGAGGAATGACCCGACAACCCAGCGCCGCTTGTGGACGACCAGCGCGACTTCTGCTCCCAGCAGCTCCGGATCGTCGTGTTCGACCCTCAACCAATAAGGATTGATCTCTTCGCGGCGAACATGACCCGTAGCGCTGATTCGCTCGATCAGGAGCGCATCGGCGGTCAGGCGCAAATATTCGCGCCGCCGGCTCGCGCGGACGCTTACGCGCATGGCCCAGGCAAGCAAAGCCACGTCGAGGCCAAAAAATGGCGTCACCGGCCAGGCGCCATGCAAGGCAAACATGACTCCAGCGGCGAAGCTCACCACTGCGGCGAATCCGATCACGAGCGCGACCGCCCTGGGCTTGAGTGGCGGATTGGGCTCGATCAGCGCCTCAAGAAAGACCTTCCTGGCCATGCCTTATATTACCCGCAGCGGCGGTGGAATTCGACGTGCCCACCGTGGTCGGCCCACCACGGATCATCCAGGCCAAGCGTACAGGGATCGGTCAGGGTTCCAACCGTAACCTCGGGTCCTGCAACCGGAGCGGGAATATCCGCAGCCAAACCCGCCACTTCCGGCGAAGGCGCATAGGCCGTCTGCGCAGCCGGCGTTTGCGGGGTCGAACACGATGCAAGAGCCAAAGCGATGCTGCACATCGCGGTGGCGGCAAAACTCCTGACTTCCGACATGATTCAAAACCGGTAAGGATTCGCTGTGGGAACGGTGCCGCGTTGTGGATTGTTCCGCTGCTGCCGCTCCCGCACCCCGGCATAACCGCTATAACTTGATGATGCCGCGCCCGTTCAAACCGTCCGAAGTCGAACAATTCTTTTCGCGCTTCGCGGCGGCGAATCCCAATCCGCGTTCCGAGCTCGAATATAAAAATCCTTACACGCTCCTGGTCGCGGTCGTGCTTTCGGCCCAGGCCACCGACAAGGGTGTGAACAAAGCAACGGCGCGGATTTTTCCCAAAATCGATTCGGCCGAAAAGATGCTGGGCTTCGGCGAAGACAATTTGCGTGAAGCTATCAGGACGATCGGCCTCTATCGCAACAAGGCCAAAAACGTTATCGCGCTGTCAAAGGTGCTGGCCGAGAAACACAGCGGCGAAGTGCCGAAGGATCGTGAGCAGCTTGAGCAACTGCCGGGTGTCGGCCGCAAGACCGCGAACGTGGTGCTCAATGTCGCGTTTGGTCTTCCGACAATTGCGGTCGATACGCATATTTTTCGCGTTGCCAATCGCACAGGACTGGCACCCGGAAAAACTCCGCGCGAAGTCGAAGACGCACTCGAAAAAATCGTTCCGGATAAATTCAAACTGCACGCGCATCACTGGCTGATTCTGCACGGCCGCTATGTCTGCATCGCGCGCAAGCCGAATTGCCCGTCCTGTTTCGTTGCCGACCTTTGCCGTTATCAGCCGAAGACGCCACCGGCAGGCGCGGATGCGGATTCGGAACGCAAGCTGATCAGGGCTGCGCGGCGGGTGCGCTCATGACTATCGGCGCAGCCGCCATGCGTTCTTCCACTGCGGATATGCACGCTGGATCAGTCGCCATATCCATGCCCCGCGGCAAGGTTTCGGTGTAGCGAAGGCGCAACATACCGCCTTCCTGTTGCATGAAAAAAAACACCGAGCAGCTTTGAGCATCGTAACGCCACAGCTCGGTCCCCATTTCGCGCCGCACGAAGTCCGGATCGCCCAACCGCCTCCGCAAAGCGGTTGCCTCCATTGGAAGCGGCTGCGGCATGGCCATCTCTGGCGGCGCCGGCGCGATTGCGGCAGGCATCATTGGCCGCACCGGCGCGGTTGGGGCCGGCATAATCATCGGCTCTGGTTCAGGCAGCGGCGGCGGAGATATTGAGGGCGAAACAAGTGGCGCCTGGTTTTCGGGCCGCGGCATCATCATCGGCCGGGGCGTCATGCAGCCGGACAGTCCGATGCACGACAACGCCAAAACAGGAAAACAACTCGCTTTCACGGACTTGCTCGACATGCGCCGCGGCATTCTTATAAACGCTATTGCAAGAAAGCCGCTACAGGGGATTCATGACGCATAATTTCGACGTCATCGGCATCGGCAACGCGATCGTCGATGTGATTTTCGCGGCTTCCGACCAGTTCCTGCTGGACCACAGCATCGCCAAATCGGTGATGACCCTGATCGACGAAGTGCATGCGGCGCGGCTCATCGCCGCAGCGGAAAATCCGACGGAAAGCTCGGGTGGCTCAGCGGCAAACACAATGGCCGGACTGGCATCCTTCGGTAGCCAGGGCTGGTTTATCGGTAAAATCAAAAACGATCGTCTGGGCGATTCCTTCGCACGCGACCTCGCGCGTATCGGCGTTCACTACGATACGCCGATGGCGGCAGGCGGGCCGTCAACCGCCTGCTGCATCATTGCCGTAACGCCCGATGGACATCGCAGCATGAGCACCTATCTCGGCGCCTGCCGCGAACTGACGCCCGGCGACATTGACGAAAAACGAATCACCGGCGACGGCGTACTTTATGTCGAGGGCTATCTCTGGGACGACGAAAGGTCCAAGGCCGCAATCCGCAAGGCCATTCGCGCCGCCAAAAAAAGCGGCCGCAAGATCGCCTTCACCTGTTCGGATCCGTTTTGCGTCGGCCGTTACCGGCACGAATTCCTTCACCTGCTCGCGCAGGATATCGACATTCTGTTCGCCAATGAGGAAGAGGCCAAAACCCTGTTCGGCGTCACCGACTTCCACGCCGCGCTGCAACAGGCACGCGACTGGCCTGGCATTGCCGCCCTCACGCGTTCGGAAAAAGGCTGCGTTGTCGCCGCCCCGGACGGCGAGATCCATATCCGGGAAGCCGAGCCGGTCGAGCGCGTTGTCGATACCACCGGTGCCGGCGATCAGTTTGCCGCGGGCTTTCTGCACGGTTTTGCGCTCGGGCGCGATCTTGGCGATTGCGCTCGCTTCGGTGGCATCGCCGCCGCTGAAGTGATTTCGCATTATGGCGGCCGGCCGCAGCAATCCTTCGCCGCACTTGCCCGCAAAGCAGGATTTGATCCCGCTTAGAAGATCTGCGGGGGTGCCGCCCCAACGCCACCAGCTACTCGCCGATGATATGCATCAGCACTTGGCGTTGATGCGGCGCGTCGCGATGTTCAAAGAGATAGATCGCCTGCCAGGTTCCAAGCTGCGGGTTCCCGTCTGCCACCGGAATTGACAGAGAGGTCTGTGTCAGCGCTGCGCGGATGTGGCTGGGCATGTCATCCGGGCCCTCGGTCGTGTGCCGGTAATTGGCGTTTCGCGGCGCCAGCCGGGCAAACGCGTCGGCGAGATCCTTCAGCACATCCGGATCAGCGTTCTCCTGAATCAGAAGCGATGCCGATGTGTGCTGAATAAACAGGGTCAGGAGGCCGGTTGTGATTCCCGCCGACGCGACAAACTTTCGCACGCGATCCGTAATGTCGGTGAACTTCTCTCGCGAAGCTGCAATCGTCAGGCGCTCCTGCCGCTGCTTCATCACCGCGTTCCGGCAGGCCTGCGCTTTTGCAGAGCAACATAGAACGCGCCGCCACCACCATGTTTGGCATGTGCTTCGCGCATGCCGATGACGCGGCTGCCAAGTTCGGCGCCGTTCAGCCACAGCGGCAGACTGTTGCGCAAAACCCCACCCTTCCCGGTGATCACCAGCACCAGCCGCTTTCCTTCCGAAATGCTTCGGGCGAGAAACGCCACAAGCAGGCGGTAGGCGCTGTCATAGTTGTGGCCGTGCAAATCGATGCGCGCTTCCGGTTCCAGCCGGCCGCGGCGAAGTCGCGCTTCTACGTGGCCGCGGATCGGAGCCGCTTCTGCGGCGGGCTCGACGAACGCGATTTCCCGGCGCGTCGATGGAACAAAACTGCGCCGGTGCTCGCCGGCGGCTGTCACGGCAACCGGCCGTTTCGCCAGCGGCGTTGCGTCTCGCATGGCGTGACGAAAAAACGCTTCGTCTTCGGGTGAAATCACATTGGGCCGCCGGTTCATGACAGCGGAATGTTACCGCGCTGCGGCAGCCGCGCCGCAACCGCTCTCGGCAACAACACGGTCACTCGTGCTGAATTTTTCATGCGTCCTGCAATCGCAGCTGCATCTGGACCAAAGCCCCAATACACGTCGCCGCGTAAGGGCCCGCGGATCGCTCCGCCGGTGTCCTGCGCGATCAACAATTGGTCGAACATCCGGTCCGGTTGTGCGGAATCCGGATCGGGCGCAGTGCCTTCGAGCCAAACCGGCACACCATAGGGATGGAATTCCGGATCGACCGCGAGACTCGCGCCGGGTGTGAGCGAGACACCTTCTGCGCCGTTCGCGCCCGCTTCCGGCTCGCCGATCGGTTGCTCGGTGAAGAAGATATACGACTCGTTCTCGTCCATGACCTCGCGCGCCTGATCCGGATGCGCAACCAGCCAGCCACGAATCGATTGAAGGGAAACTTCCTCGCTGGTCAATTCGCCGCGCTCGAGCAGCACGCTACCGATGGCGGTATAGGGCTGGCCGTTCTGGCCGGCATAGGCCGCGCGAACGACGCTGCCATCATCGAGAGCGACACGTCCGGATCCCTGGACCTGCATGAAAAACGCCCCGATGGCATCATCGACATAAAACAGCGGGGTGGCCGGAATCCCGTCGCGCTCGATTTCCGCCCGCGCCGGATACGGGACATAGCGGCTCATCAGCACCGACATCATCATCCGCATCGCAAAGGAGTCGGACGCCGCGGTATCGCGATACGCGGCTCCATCGATCTTCACCAGATCGGACGGAACACCGTAGATGGGAGTCTGATACTGATCATGGCGCGTGCGGCTGCCGAGCAGTTCCGGTTCGAAGTAACCGGTGAAAAATCCGTCGCTGCCAGCCTGCAACAGGCGCACCGGCACGAACTCGTCCTCAAAATATTTGCGCACAGCCTCGACGCTCGCCGCACCCGTCGCATACGCGCGCTGGCAACTATTCCACCAGTCGCCTGCCGTTCCGGCATAGCCGGAACCGCCCATTGGTGTGTCCGCCGGTTCCCCCAGCATCAGCACGCACGAACGGCGGAACGCATTCAGGGCCTGCCGTGGATCGCTCTGGCTCCAGCCGGCCAGCTCCGAAAACTGTACCGGGCTAAACGTCAGCGTCGCTGCAGGCGTGACCGGTGCCGATGGCGCCGGTGGAGCCGTCATGACCGGAGGCATTGGTGCGGAGGTGGCCATGCGGGGTTGGCCAGCACAGGCCGCAAGGGCGACGATTGCGCCGGCAGCCAGCGGCCGCAGCAGAACCCGTTTACTCAACCTCATGTTCTAGGACTGCGCGGTTGTGGAAATCAAAGTCCAGTTGGGATTGCTGGAACGCACGTCGCGCGCGAATGTCCAATATTCGACGATGTCCTGGGGGGTCTTCGCGTCGCCCTCAACCAGGGCGCCATTCGGATCGTAACCCGCAAGCATCACCTGGCTGTTGAAAGCGACGGTGATTTCCGCGGTCTGGCCTTTCATCTCGGCCGTGGTAATGCGCGCCGATTTGAGCGACAGGAAGGTGAACTCGACCCGTTCTTTCTTGGTCTCCCGCACCTTGATCGCGTGATCGAACGCCCCAAAAACTTCGGGCGAAAGCAGCGGCTTCAACACATCGCGCTCGCCATGTGCAAATGCCGTCACAATCATCTCATAAGCCCCGCGTGCACCCGACGTGAAGTGCTCGGTATCAAAACTGCGGTCGTAGAGTTTGATGTCCAGCAGCGCGCGGGACAGACTGCTCGTTCCGCCAAGCGGCGTCGCAGCTGAACCACTGGGGCGATCCGGCAATGTCCGGACATTTTCTTTTGCCGCGGCTTGCGGATTGGAACGAGCCGCGTCGGG
>JAGWSK010000278.1 GCA_028869355.1 Alphaproteobacteria bacterium
GCTGCGCTGCCTCCGGTACCGGCACCGCTCATCAGAACGTCTTGAGAAACGCAATCAGTGCGTTCTTGTCGGCGTCGCTCAGGCCCGGCTCTTCGGCAAATTGATCCGTACCGAAATAATGACCGCGATTGACCACGTAATCCGGACAGTTCCCGATCTCGTAGAGCTGACGCCCGACCGTCGCAAATACCTGACTTGCGGTTTGGTCGTCTGCGCCCCTGGGCAAGGCCAGAACGTCATGCCGGAATCGCAAGGCAATTCCCAATAATTTCCAGGTGTGTTCGAGACCCGCGACAAATCCCGGATCTGTGGAGAGCGGATCAAAATTGCCCAGCAGGTCAACCGGTGTGCCCTTCGGAATCGGACCAATTTGCACATCTCCATTGGGAGTAAACGTGCCAGGCAATAGCCAATTCACCGGGGTCCGGAGATATTTTGCCGGCCATGGCAGAAAATCATACGGGACTTTCACCCAACTCGTGGCCGTGGTGCGCTGTATCAGGCCGACACCTCTGTCGCCGAGAACCGAATCGCGCTCCCGCCTTTCGGGCCAGAGCATCTGTTCGATGCTCTGCTGAAAACTCGCCATACGGGTGGCGACCGATGGATTCGGATTGAATGGACCAACGGAATTGTTCTGCAGGAACGGCGCAGTGGACCACAGGCCGATCAGCGAAGGCGGACGCATGAAGCCCCGTCCACCCGCCGGCATCATGAATTTGCGGTCTTCACCGGTGAACGGGTCCTTGACGGTAATTTCGCCGACCGACGGCAGGTCCTTGTAGCTCTGCGACGAGAAATTGTCCCAGATATTTCCCGCCAACGCGTTTCGCGCCAGCGCACTGCATGCATTGGTCTGCAGCAGCGTCAGCGGAATACGAAATTCCGTGGACAGATAATTATCGGCGAGGAAATCGTCCTTGAGCACGATCTCCCGCATCTGGTTCTTGAAATCGTCGGTTTTGGTCCACGCCCAATAGGTGTTCCAGCAGCTCAGATATTTCGGTCCGTTGCAATCTTCCGTTCCGGGGCCCTCCATCCCCTTGACCGGCTCTGGAAGTTTGGTCGAATGGCAGCGCGCGCAGCGCTCGGCGAACACGGTCTTTCCGCGGTTCAGGGTTGCCGCGTCTTCGTTAAGGTACATCGTGCGCTGTTCCGGCGGCAGCGATGACAGGTGGTCCGGCTGTCCCGCGGCGGCCAGGAATTCCGCCATATACAATGTTTGTTGCTCGGTTGCCTGCCAATAAACCGAATTGCGCTCTGCATCGGCAATACGAATGGGCGTGATCCGCTTCAAGCCGACAAACGGATTGAAGTGAAGCAGCCACTCTTCGCTGAAAAGTCCGATGTTGAGGTAAACCCGGTTTAGCGCACCCAGCGCTCCAACCGAATCGGAAGCATCCTTGAGCACCCGCGGAGTCAACACATAGGGCTTTTCAAAAAGCTGGCCGAAGGCCTGCGGGGAGTCGGCAAAATCAATGAACTGCTTGTTATCGAGCTGGCCGCCGGCCAGCAACTCGCGGCCGAATGGCTTGGCATGGAGCAGGCGCGGCGTCACCGCATAAAGCGCATTCATCGTGCGCGGATTGACGATGTTGTCGGTCGATACCAGCGATGTATCGAGCGTTCCCGGCAGATAGGCGTGCAGCAGTTGCAGGATGTAATTCGATTCGTCGCCGTTCCACACAAACACGCGGTCGAACCAGAAATATTGTGCGCCGACAGTCGAACTCAGATTCTCCCATTTGGGATGCTCGGGATCATCCGGCGGGTGTGTAGGACTCGGGCCGACGTGGCAAAAACTGCACGCCATGCCGACCCGATACGGCCGCACAAGGTCCTTCTGCAGATAATAGCTGGGATCGTTGTAGTAGCGCGCCGGATCCCACCGGCGACGCGCTGTCTCATCGAAATTCGGGTTGGGAAAAAGACGCAACCCGACAATTCCCGTCGGCTCACCGTAGTAGGAACCTGTTGGATAGCCGTTCTTGCCCCGAACCCCGATTTTGACTCCGGGATATTTGTTTTCATTCGCGAACGGATCGGCGCCCTGCGCACAGTCGGCGCGGCGCTGATCGAGCCATAAGCCGTAATGTTTGGGATCCGGCGCAGTCGGCTTGTCAAAGCAGGGTTCATTGACAACGCCAAAGTAATTCCACCGGGTGTCGCGGCTGTACGGTAAGCCCGGCGCGGACGAGATGGTCTTCAAAAGATCGAACGTCCCGAACGCGTCCTGGGTCAGAACATCCCAGAAGCGATCGTTTCCGCCGGTCCAAACCAGCCACATATTGCGGCCCTTGATTTCTTCCGGCTTGAACGAAACGCCGCCGTCCATATCGTGGAAGTAATCTTCATCGGCGGGTTTGAAATATGCCGCTTTCAAACCGGCTTGCATGGCCTCGTCCTGGACGCGACCCGGCTGTGGCCCGAAGGGGAAAAGCAACAAAACGGCGGCTGCGATAACGACGAGCGCAGCAGCCCCGATGATAAGCTTGCGCATGCCCCCTCCTGCCCAATTAGTTACTAACAATAGATTGAAATTAGCACTTTTTTAAGATGAGTTAACAAACTATTGCAACTTAGAGTAAATCCGCGCATTCTGTTAACCATGAGGGGGCGACTGTTTCACGTACAAGCGGCAGTACCACGACCAGTTACCAGCCTGGCGGGAGCTCTCTGGCAGGAATTTGGCGCGATCCACGGTGACGCGGAGTGGCAAAATTCGGCCACGCAGGATCGGTCAATCGACCGCTATTACGGTGCGGCTTTTGCCAAAAATCAGGCGGCACTGTGCCTGTCCGGCGGGGGCATTCGCAGTGCCGCATTCAGCCTCGGAGTGATTCAGGGCCTCGCCCGAGCTCAACTGCTGGATAAATTCCATTACATTTCAATGGTTTCCGGTGGAGGCTATATCGGCGGCTGGTTGCAGTCCATGCTGAAAGAGCATCAGCACGATGTCAGCAAGGTTCAGAATCTGCTGGCGAGTGATCAGGCACCGGCCGAACTTCACCGATTGAGAGGCTTTACAAATTTCCTCACGCCCTCGCCCGGCCTGTCGTCACCCGACACCTGGACGGGTGTGCTTCTGTGGATCCGCAATGTCCTGGCCAACTGGCTGATATTTCTGCCTGCATTGTTTGCGCTGGCCATCACCCCATTGCTGTATCGAAACATTCTGGAGATTTTCGATCGCAGGTGGACGAACTTCATATTGCTCGCTGCCCTGCTTTGTCTGTTTGTCGGCGTCCATCAGGCGGCTCGTTATCTGCCGAGCAGTTCCCGGGGAGGTGTGGCGCAATCCGACACCGCTGCCTCCGACCTGCCGAAGGACATCCTGTGGGGCATCGTTCTGCCGCTCCTGGTCTGGTCATTTCTCGTGCCCGTCGCTGCTGCTCCGTGGATGCAACGATTCGCGCCTGCCGACGCCCTGCCGGGCGACGTCATACCTATCCTCGCTTTCCTGGCTGCAGAGGCGGGCTACGCCACCGCCGGATTTCGGGAAACCGGAGAGCAACGGCGCCTGTTCTGGAAAAATTTTGGCTGGTGGACGTTGGCGAGCTTTGTCGGCAGCCTCGTTCTGTGGATTGAAATCAGCGTTGGGATTGGTGTTCCCACCAGCTATATCGCGGTCTTCGGTCCGCCGGCAGTTACGCTCGCGCATCTCAGCCAATCGCTGATATTCGTGGCATTGCGAAAAGAATCCTTTCGCGGCGATCTCGATCGCGAATGGCTGGCACGCCTGAACGCCGAAAAAGTGGTGCCCGCACTCCTTTGGGCATTCTTCGCAGCAGTCTGCGTGCTTCTGCCGGATTTGGTACCACAGCGCATGCAGGCCGTATTGGCTGAGGCCTCTGCAATCATCGCAACCATCAGCGGGCCGGGCGCAGCCTATCTGGGAAAAATCTCCAAAAATGCCGTGACCGAAAATAGCGCCGGTCAGTCGGCCGGATCGACGATTCCCATCAATCTGGTGGTAGCGGCAGCCGCGCTTATATTCGCAGTAGCTCTATTCGCGTTGCTTGGCTTTGCCGCCAGCGCACTCGTCGGCAGCGAGCGTGTCGCAGGATTCGCGCTGCTGATTGCCGCCAGCCTGCTGGCCTGGGGCCTGGGGCGCCGCGTCAATATCAATCGCTTTTCCATGCATGCGGTTTATCGGGCGCGGCTGGTGCGGGCGTTCCTCGGTTCGGCTCGCCCGGCGCGCCAGCCCGACCGATTCACGGGAATCGATCCGCACGACAATTCGCGTATGGCTGACCTGTGGCCTGAAAATGGCGCCCGGGCGCTGTTTCCGGTCGTCAACA
>JAGWSK010000279.1 GCA_028869355.1 Alphaproteobacteria bacterium
ACGCAAATTCGCCGAAATTCCGTACTTGCAGTGCAATTTCACCCATTACCCACGCACCGGGAACCAATGTAACTTCAAATCATGTTTCCTCTTTCCGATGAATCCCGCCACCTCCACAGCCGGCCGGTCGTCACGATCGCCCTCATAGCCGCCAATATTCTGGTCTTCGCATTTGAACTGAGCCAGCCGGAAAATTTCGTCGTCGCATGGTCCGTGGTCCCTTCGGACATCGTCTCCGGGCAACACTTGGCGACATTGCTGACCGCGATGTTCATACATGGCGGATTTATGCACATCATCGGCAATATGGTTTTCCTGTGGGTCTTCGGTCCGGAAATGGAGGAAGCGATTGGCCCCGCCAAATACCTGTCCTTCTATCTCGCAGGCGGGTTGGTCGCGTGGGCGGCGCAGATCGCGGCGAATCCCGCATCGATGACTCCCAACATCGGCGCGAGCGGTGCGATTGCCGCCGTCATGGGTGCGTTTCTTGTCACTTTTCCGCGCGATCGAATCCGCACGGTACTGATTTTAGGCATCTTCTTTCGTGTGACCCGAATCCCCGCGGCCATCCTGATCGGCTTCTGGTTCCTGCTGCAATTGATCAGTGCCGGCGTTTCCTCGGAGCAGGCAGGCGGAGTTGCCTATGTGGCGCATATCGGCGGGCTGGTGTTCGGCGCCGTAACCGGCCGATTGCTTACGTGGTGGAATGCGGCGGATTTATCATCAGAATGAATGTTGCAGGCTTGCCGTGCCAGAACAGGAACCGGTGACTCAGCGTGACACTGGCCTGGCTGCTTTGCGGACCGGCGAAAGCGGATGCCGCCTTGATGCAGTCGGCATTTCCGGCTGGACAGACCACAAGCAACCCATCGCGCGCGAGCAGCCGGGGAGTGATCCACGGCGCATGTGTTGTGCTGTAATCGATGAATTCAGACGGGTGATCGTCGCTATAAAAAGCAACGAGATCGGCAACAGGGTCACCATACGAAACCGGGATTGCCGGATCCGTGAGTGTACCGCCAACGATCTTGAGGGGCACTCCGGTTTTCCCGCGCCAGATTTTCGTTGCGGCCGCCGCCAGCTCCCGGCCGGGCTGATCGGATCCCGGAAAGCTTCGTAACACTCCTACCGGGTGCACGACATGTCCGTAGGCCAGCAGCGGAGCCAATGCGAGTGATACGGTACCTGTGGCAATGCAAACAGAACGCGTCAAACCGGCAATCGGCCGCGCTTTGTTGCCGCCCATGACCTCGAGCAGAAACAGCGGCGCCAGACATAATGTCGAACTTGCAGTTCCGGAGGTCAGCAGGAGACCGAATGCAAGGCAGGCAACGGCGGTGAGTAACACTGGCGCGAAGGAAAGGACCGCGAGGAAGCGCAATCTCGGATGGCGCGCCACGATATCGCCGGGCGAGGCAATGCGGCGCCGGGCAACGGCGATCACCAGCGCGGCCGGAATCAGCCAAACGACGGACTCGAGCAGTACACTGACCGATTGGCGCAAGGCGAATGACCAGGAATGACCGGTCTCGCCGGCAAAGAAATGGATCGGTGGATAACCATTTTGAGCCAACCACCATAGATGTGGCGCAAACAGCAGTGCCCCGGTGGCGAACGAAATCCATGGCCGAAAGGACGTGAAATAGGCCCGCCGCTGTGGATGAACGCATGCAGCGATTGCGCAGGTAGCCAGCAGCAGCAAGGCGTAATATTTCGACAGCATGTCCAAGCCGGCGAAAATGCCGAACCGCACGGCATCGGACCGGCGTTCGCTTTCCAGCGACCGGACAAAGAACAACGCGGTCCACGGCCACAGCGAAAGAAAGATGGTGTTGGCGTTGTAGCGATATGCAAACCACGAATAATAGGGCGTCAACAGCAGCAGCAAGGTCGCGGCAATACGCTTCTCCCCGCTTGTGAAGCGCCCGATCAGAAACCACGAACCCAGAAGACCGATCGCGGCATTGGTGGCGCTCAAGAGGGAAAACGCCCAGGCCCGATGCGGCAGGATCGAGAACCATGCGCCGGCCACCCACGCCCAGAACGGCGGATGCTTGTAATAGCCGAGCTGGAATTCACGGCCCCAGACATAAGCTTCGGTCGTGTCGTGATCGAGGCCGCCGCCATTGGCGATTGCGTTGATGATCGTCCAGAACAGGACATATCCGGCAAACGCGGCGGCGAGCGTCGCATAATCGCGGCGCAGGCGCGGCAGTGGCCAATGGCCGGCACGGGCCGGAATTGATAACACCGTCAGGCGGTGAAGAACTTGGCGAAGCGGTCATAGACCTGATCGGCCACATCCCAATGCAGGTAATGGCCGGAATTGAACGGCTCCATCGCGACAATGTTGCTCGCATATTGGCGCCAGACGGTGGGATATTCGTCCGTCGGTGGCTGTCCCCGCGTGCCCCACAGAATCAGCAGCGGATTTGAAATCTTGCGGCCCTGATCTGCTGCATCCATTGCGAAATCAATGGTGACATTGGCGCGATAGTCACGGCAGGCGCCCTTGATTGTTTTTGGCGTCCAGACGCGGACGAATTCGTCGAACACCGGTTTGGATTGTGTCGCCAGCCCGCCGCCGCCGCGGCTGCGCAGGAACCATTCTGCCGGAACGGCGCTGAGCAGCGTTTCGGGAAACGGTTCCGGCTGCGCGAGAAAACCCCAGTGCCAGGTCCCGACAGCCCAATCCTTCGTCGTGTGCGTGAGCACATAATAGGTCGGCAGCATGTCGAGCAGCGCCAGCTTGATCACCCGCTCCGGATGGTCGAGGCACATCCGGTGACTCAAGCGGGCGCCGCGGTCGTGGCCCACAAGGTAGAATTGCCGGTATCCGAGCTGCTCCATGATTGAAATCATGTCCTCGGCCATGACCCGGAAACTGTAATTGACATTATTCGGACCGGGATCAGGGAGCGAGCTGTCGCCATAGCCGCGCAAATCGGCCAGCACGACATGATAGTTCTGCGCCAGGCGCGCGGCGATCCTGTACCACGACACATGGCTGTTGGGATAACCGTGCAGCATCATCAGCGGCGGACCCGAACCGCCATGGCGCACCCGGATGATGGCGCCATCGGTACGCATGTCCAGGTGGCGAAATCCCGGAAACAGCGATGCGACTTCCGCACTGCCCCAGCCGGTCGGATCGCGCGTGTAATCGGCCGCTGTGGCTTCCGCGACCACGCCGGATGTCTGCGCCAGCACGGGGGCAGTCATGCCCGCAGCGGCCGCACCGATGGCGAGCGATTGCACCAGATCGCGCCTGCTGACCCCTGCCTGTGTATCCGGAGATTTAGAATCGGATGTCATTGCAATCTCTCCTGTCCGTTGCTTAGGCCGATAGCAAATCGAGCACCGCTCGCGCCGTCTCGGCGGGCGCTTCCTGCGGCACATCGTGGCCGACCCGCGGTATCACCCTGTAATCATAGCGCCCGGTGAAAAAGCGTGCCTGCTCATCGGATCTGCCGGCGCCATTGACGCCGTCGCCGCCACCCTGAAGCACGATCGTCGGGACGGTGATCCGCGGCTGCCTGGCCAGCGCGTTCTCGATCGCATCATACATCGGATCACCCGCGGCATAACCAAAGCGATGGCGGTAGGAATGGATCACCACATCAACGAAATCGGGGTTGTTGAAAGATGCCGCCGTCCGGTCGTATGTCGCGTCATCGAATTTCCAGTTCGGCGACCACAATTTCCACAGCAGCTTGCAGAAATCGTGCCGGTTCGCCTGCAATCCGGCGCGGCCGCGCTCGGTATGGAAGTAGTATTGGTACCACATCCGGTTTTCCTGCTCCGGCGCGGCGGGCTTCACAGAAGCCGCAATATTCTGAATCGTATATCCGTTGCAGGATACGAGTCCGCGTACGCGTTCGGGCCACTGAGCCGCAGCAACACAGGCTGCGCGGCCGCCCCAATCAAAGCCCACCAGCGCCGCTTTCGGGAAATTAAGTGCATCCATAAGATCGAGAACATCGCGCCCGATGGCTGCCTGCTGACCGGAGCGCATGGTTGAAGGCGACAAAAACCGCGTTTCGCCATAACCGCGCAAATAGGGAACGATCACGCGGTATCCGGCACTCGCAAGCGGCGCCGTCACCTCGTCATAGGCGCGCGGATCATACGGAAATCCATGCAGCAGCAGAACCGGAGAACCCGTCGGCGGACCACTCTCCTCATAGGCGATTTCCAGCACGCCGGTGCGGATGCGCCGGATCGGCCGTTGTATGGCGCCCTGCGCGAATACATGCGTGGCGCGCGCGACAGCCACGCTGGCGATGAGACCACCGAATTCGCGACGATTGATCATGGTCTGCTCGCCCTCAGTCGTAATAGTCCGGCGCCTTCTTCAGTTTGGCGTTGCCGATGAAGTCATGCTCGATCCAGAGCTGCGCCCCGGTTTGCTTCAGGAAGGCTTCGACAGCCGCGCGTGAGGCCGCGGTTTGGGCGGGATTGTACTCGGTTGTGGGAACGCGCTTGAGCGCGCGCTCTTCCGGATAATGATAGAGGTCGCCGCTCAGCACCACCGGTCCGGTATGCGCGAGCTTCAGGAACAGCACCTGATGGTCGGGCGAGTGCCCGGGCGCAGATTTGATCACCACGGAGCCATCGCCGAACACGTCGTAGTCGCCCGTACGGATAATGATCGACCTGCTGCTCTTCAGTGCGCTGAAATTTTCCGGTTCGGTGCGCGGCGACGGCGGATCGGCGAACATGATTTCGCGCTCCAGCGGCCGCACGAGCCAGGTCGAGCCCGCGAACAGATTGGCGTTGCCGACGTGATCCCAGTGATAATGCGAGAGCGCAAGATACGTAATATCTTTTGGCGCATAGCCGATGGCGGCCAACTGATCTGTGAGGCGCTTGGCTGATGATCCATATTGCCGGAGCGTTCCCGTACCGCCCTGCGGAATCAACCGGTCAGGGACCGCGCCGACGTCCCACATCAGCGTGCCTTTAGGATGC
The DNA here is from genome assembly GCA_028869355.1 of Alphaproteobacteria bacterium. Classification (GTDB taxonomy): domain Bacteria; phylum Pseudomonadota; class Alphaproteobacteria; order Micropepsales; family Micropepsaceae; genus CAIYRG01. Next base: position 4,972 of record JAGWSK010000279.1, read on the forward strand.
GCCACAAGAAAGCACGGCACCGACATCACATTGGTCGCGATCTCGTCGCGTTTGAGCTGATAGGGCGTGATGTCCGGGATATCGAGCCTGCCGCAATCGAAGACGTAAAGCCGAAGACTCGCGGGCGGTGTTGCAGCTTCCGTGACCGCGCCAAACGGGAAGATAAGCAAAACCGCGATCACCAACAGTATTAGCAGTCGGGGAATTTGCCGGCCCATGATCACCCTCCCATTCGTCTGTCAGAAATCGGCGCTTTTGGCTTCCGGAATCGGATAGTCCTCATTGTGAAAAAAATCGGTGGGGTTACCTGAGCAAATCAGTTCTTCGATCACCAATCCTTCGCGGCGCCGCCAGCGCTGCAAGGCGCGCCAGGGCGTGGTGAACGCACCCGGATCGTCAACCGTGATCGCAGCCTGCAAAGTTTTGCCGCCATCCAGCATTCTGAAGCGCTCCACGACATGCAGCCGGGAAGTGTGCGGCGTGCGATAACTGTCGATGAATGTCCTGTCGTTCATTCCGATCGTGTCGACGACAAGTTCATCGCCCTCATAATGGCCAACGGATTCGCCGTACCAGGACGGTTTCGGGTTTCTGCGATGCGGCACATTCAAATAGATGCGGCGCACCTCGGCGCCCGATTCCTCGATGATCGTGATCTTTTCTGGTGTCTGGAGAAAATAGATCGGACGCACCCGCGCATAGATGTCAAAGCCCGGCACGCCGCCCGGCCAGCAGCGTGAATCGGCGGTAAACGGCACTTTGCCGGCAAGCACGTCGGCATTGGGCTTTTTCATGCGCTCGGCCGCCCAGGGTTGCAGAATCGGATTGCTCAAGTCTGCGACCCGGTAACTCACGCGCCCCTGGCCGTTCGGCACATAGGGGTGATCTTTGTCCGACATCACCGGCCCGGGACCGCTGTCGGGCGGGTAGAAATCATCACCTGCAGGACGGGCAGGTATCCATGCGGTGACACTGTTCGGGCCAAAGTCCGGAACATTTGCACCCTGCCCAGCCGCACCGCTGACGAGCAGCGAACCGAGCATGGCCAGACCGAGGGCGGCGGCTCTCACCATTCTAGAAATCCGCCCTTATCGCAGCCGGCACCTGCGCATCTTCCTCGGTGCCATATTTGTGCGGATTCTCGGCGCAGACATTTTCCAGCCATTGGTCCTGAATCATGCGCCGGTACGTCACTGTTGCCGACCACGGCGTGGTGAACACATTCGGATCGTCAACCGTAAACAGAAGCTGCAATACGCTGCCGCGGTAATTGGGATCGAAAGCCTGCTGGTTGCGCGCGTTTTCCTTCGCGTCACGCGCATATCCTTCCTGGGCTTCCTGGTAAGTGATCAGCCGATAGCGTTCCACCACATGCACAGCCGGGCTCTGCGGCGTGCCGTACCAGTCGATCATGGCGAAGGGCCCAGGTTTGATGCCGACTGTGTCAATGACCAAAGTGCCGCCTTCGTAATGTCCAATTGAATCTCCGTACCAGGATGGCGTGATATTCGCCGGGTGTTGCGCATTCAGGCGTACATGCCGGACCTGATGATCGACGAGATAAACCATGGTGATGCTGTCACCATGCTGGAACATCTGCATTCCGGCGGTGGGAAGGACGAACGGCAGACCGTTCGGCCAGCATTGATTGCGCGGATTGTGGAAACCGTAATGGGCGAGCGATTCCTCGCCGTGCTTCTTCACGATGGCCGCGGCTTCCGGCTTCAGGATCGGGCTGTGATAATCGCCAACCAGCTGGAGCACATTGCTGCGGCCATTGCGGCGCGAAAGATTGGTCAGCGAAGTTGGGCCCGATGCCAACGGCTCCATGCCCGGCAGCGATGGGTGCGCCCACATGCCGGAGAAATCGGGAACGGGTTGGCCCGCGGCCGCCTGTTGCGCCCCCACGGCGCCTCCGAATGGCGAGACACCCAAAACCGCGATCGCCAACAGCATCGTGAATTGGGGCGTATACCGGCGCATGCTCGTCCCTCCCCGTCCCTGCGCGGCCACGATTATACACCAAATACGAATTTGATTTGCGCCCCGAACAGTGCCAGCTATTCGGATGAAAGAGGCACATCCATGTCGAGATGTTCGCGACGCCTCGGTGCGTATCTGGTTTGCGCCGGAGCGATCTTCATTTTACCGGCTGCGGCGGCGCAAAACGCAGCGATCCCCGCGCTATCGGGAATTGGCTCGGGCTGGCTTGAGATCGGCGACGATTTCCTTCCGCCGCCATCGGGGCCCGGTCCCGTGACTGCTGATCCGGGACATCCCTATCACAGCAATCTCAGCGGCCTGCAGCCGACCTTCCGCGTGGCGGACCTCAAGAGTCCCATTCTGCAGCCTTGGGTGGTCGAGCGCCTGAGAAAAAGCAATGAATGGGTCCTATCCGGGAAAGTCCCGTTTCAGGCTCACGAGCGCTGCTGGCCGACAGGCGTTCCCGGCTTCGAAGTGTTTTCGCTTATCCGGCCGATCTATTTCCTGCAGGGGCCGAAGGAAGTCACCATCATCAATGAGGGCAATTTCGAGGTTCGGCACGTTTATCTGAATGTTCCGCATTCGAAGTA
>JAGWSK010000280.1 GCA_028869355.1 Alphaproteobacteria bacterium
ATTATAGCGCAGCAATCAAACGCCTTGAGCTTAAGGGCGTCGTTTATCCCTGCTTCTGCACACGACAGGAAATCGCAGCCGAGATTGCTCGCGCCGCAGCCGCGCCGCATGCGGACGAATTGGCTGACGTTCGCTATCCCGGCACGTGCCGTTCGCTGTCGGCGACGGACCGTGCCGGGCGCATCGCCAAGGGGAATGCGTACGCTTTGCGTTTGGACTGTGAAAAGGCGCTGGCTTCCATCAGTGGACAGGAACTCGGTTTCGAGGAACTCGGTTCGGGACCGGAAGGCCAGGCCGGATATCAGTTAGCCCATCCCGAATGGATCGGCGACATCGTAGTTGCGCGCAAGGAATTGCCAACGAGCTATCATGTCGCGGTTGTGGTGGATGACGCCTTGCAAGGCGTGACACTGGTGACGCGTGGCCAGGATCTCTTCGCCGCAACGCATATCCAGCGGCTGTTGCAGGCTCTACTGGGCTTGCCAACGCCGCGCTATCTGCATCACCGCCTGATCCTGAATCGCGACGGAAAGAAATTCTCCAAGCGGGATGGTGCCGCGACGATTCGCAGTTTGCGCAATTCGGGCGCATCGCCTGAGGACATCCGGCGCATGATCGGAATGTAATGCGAGTCACGGACAATTTCGTCGGCCCTGCATGGCGCAACCAGTGAATCTGTTGCAAGTTGGGGGTGGGCCATATGGCCAGACAGGCGCGCAATGCGGCAGCTCAAATTCCTTTCGGTTCTCAGCTTTGCGGCGCTGGCATTCAGCAGTGCGGCCGCCGCAGTCGATCCTGCAAGCGACTTCAACCGGCTTCTGAACGATTATCGCGCGACCGAGCAGAAACTGCCGCGCGATCCCGAACTGACACGCGAATCGGACGGGTCCGAAATTTACAATCAGAAAGGCGCTCTCGCGGCAATCGAATTACGCCGCCACATCACTCAGGACACCCTCAGCCGGTTGGAAAAGATCGATCCTGCGGACATGAGGCCGCAGGACAAGCTCAGCTATCAGATCTTTCACTGGGCGCTGGAAGACGAACAGCGCGAGCTGGCGCCCGACATTGCCGAACTGCCGGACCTTCTGCCGCTGAATCAGTTCGATGGCCGGCAGATCAATCTTCCACGGCAGATCGGCTGGCAAGCCGACCATCCATGGACGCGTGCACGCGAATATGACGGCGCCATCCGGCGGATGCTGGATTTCGGCCAGTGGACCGATGGCGCGATTGCCCGGATGCGCGAAGGTCTCAAGCGGGGAATTGTTCAGTCGCGGGAGATCGTTAATCGTGTCATTGGACAGGTCGATATGTTCGCGGTCGCAGACCCGGACAGCAGCGATTTCATGCAGCCGGTCAAATCGATGCCGCCGGAAATCAGCGGCAAAGAGCGCAGCCGCATAGAATCCGCCTATCATGCCGGCGTCGCAGACGAACTGATTCCGGCCTACCGGCGCCTTTCCGTCTTTTTGAAAACGGAATACCTGCCCCACGCAACCGAACAGCCGGGCCTTTCCGCCATTCCAGGGGGAAAGGAATTGTATCGCTATCTGGTCCACACCGAAACCACCTCAGACCTTTCACCCGATGCCATTCACGATTTGGGAATGAAGGAACTGCGCCGAATCGAGAGCGGCATGGAGAAGGCCAAAGAGGACGCCGGATTCCATGGCTCGCTGACGCAATTCCGGCAGTACCTGCACAGCGATCCAAAGTTCAGGTTCAAGGATCCGGGGGCGATGCTGGCGGAGTTTACCCGCGTCAAGAACACGGTGGCGACGCATCTACCGGATCTATTCGCAACTGCACCGAAAATCCCGCTCGCATTCCGCTTCTATGATGCGTTCGCGGCGCCCACCAAGCCGGCGGCCGAATACACACCCGGTTCAGTAGACGGACGCCGCCCCGGAACCGTCTACCTGAACGATTGGGACTTGCCGGAGCGGCCAACCTACACCAGCGAAGTGCTCGAACTGCACGAGGGTATTCCCGGTCATCATTTGCAAGTGTCGTTGGCGCTCCAGAACACTGCGTTGCCGCGCTTTCGCCGCTTCGGCGAGGAGACGGCATTTGTCGAAGGCTGGGCGCTCTACGCCGAAACGCTCGGACCTGAATTGGGTCTCTACACCGACCCATATCAGAAGTTCGGCGCGCTATCCTTCGATGCCTGGCGGGCGTCGAGGTTGGTCGTGGACACCGGCATTCATTGGCTGGGATGGAGCCGCGAACAGGCGGTCGATTTCATTACAGACCATACGGCTCTGTCGCGTACCGAAGCCGAGGAAGAGGTTGACCGCTATACCGTGCTTCCCGGACAGGCCCTGGCTTACAAAATCGGCGAACTCGAAATCCTCGATCTGCGCACCCGGGCGAAGCTCGCATTGGGACCGGTATTCGACCTCAAACGCTTTCACGATGCGCTGTTGAGGGATGGCGCGATGCCTCTGCCGGTGCTGGATCAAAAAATGTCGCGGTGGATTGACCTCGAGAAGAACGCATGGAGCGGGTAATTGCGCATGGCCGGAATGCCGGGCAGATTGCCCGCCAGTGGCGCACCTTTCCGCGCCGACCCGCCTGCGCTGAAAGCTTCCGCCTTCGCTCTTCGAGCTTCGGCGGGCAGGTCGGCGGGTTAAGCAATAACACTTTGTCCGCCGAAGTCTTGACGAAGGCGGACCCGGTAACCACTGCGGCGGAAAACGTTCTATGGACCAGTCCCACCCGATTGACCTCCTCTACGCCCGGCTCGAATCACGTCGAAGCGCCGGCACGGGGCAATCCTATACGGCGAGCCTGCTCGCGAAGGGCAAAACCGAATGCGCCAGGAAAGTTGGTGAAGAGGCGATTGAAACTGTAATCGCTGTCACAACTCATGACAGGACGGCGGTGGTCAAGGAGTCCGCCGACCTCCTGTACCACCTGCTCGTACTTTGGCTGGCATGTGAAATCCGCCCAGCGGAAATTTACGCAGAACTCGCCACCCGCGAGTCCCAATCGGGACTGCAGGAGAAGGCTGCACGCCGAACCTGAACCGCTGCGACGATTTGACCTAAATCGCCGCGCTGTGGTTGTCGGTCGAAATCGAACGGACGAGGTCCAGAATCTTCCGGCGCACCTTCACGTCTTTGATGCCCATATATGCTGTACTGAGCTGGATACCTTCATTGCTGGACAGAAAATCCATCACCGCCGAAGGTTTCTCGCTTCCGTTTCCGTTTCCGTTTCCGTTTCCATGTCCGTTTCCGTTTCCGTGTTCGGCCGGCACCTGGATTCCGTCCATGCCTTCATAAAAGAAGTTGATCGGAACGCCGAGAATTTCTGCAACCTCGTACAGCCGGCCGGCGCCGATGCGATTGATCCCACGTTCGTATTTCTGGACTTGCTGGAATGTCAGCCCGAGCAAGTCCCCCAAACGTTCCTGACTCATACCGATAAGCATGCGTCTCAGGCGGACGCGGTACCCGACATGCGCGTCAACCGGATTAGCCTTTTTTTTAGGCAACTTGGTTCCTTTCCGTGGTGATATCCCTTAATGGCGACATATTTCGGTTTTTCTTTGGCAGTATGGTTAACGATTGTTTCGGATTCGCTGTGGCAACGAACTATTCCGCGCAAAGAGAAAAAAGCGCTGGTGCGGCTTAAGTCAAGACTCGTTTCGTGATTGAGGCCAAAGAGTCGCTCCCCCGCACAACACAAGTAATGTGAGAAGAATGAAATTGCCGTAACGTGCGAACGGCGTGATCGGCAGGGCAACCGGCAGCCCCGAATCAAGGAACCCACGCAATCCCAGATCGAGCCGAGAACGGATTCGGCCATAGCCATCGATCATGACGGAAATTCCGCTATTCGCCGCCCGAGCGATCGGCAGCCCTTCCTCGATCGCCCGGACACGCGCGATCAGGAGGTGCTGCTTCGGCCCGGCATTGGGGCCGAACCATGAATCATCTGTCATGTTGACCAGCCATGACGGACGCGGCGTCCCGGTCACAGCCCGGGGAAAGATGATCTCGTAGCAGATCAACGGCGTCACCGGAGGTGCTCCGGGTACGGAGAATGTACGCGGACCGGCTCCCGAAGAAAATCCGGTATTCGCCGCCACCTCGGTGATCCCGATGGCGCGCAGCGTAGTCTCGAACGGCAGATACTCCCCGAACGGCACAAGATGAAATTTATCGGAACTGGCCAGCAGCCTGCCCGCACCGAACATCGCAAACGAATTGTAGAACTTTGGCGCGCCGCCATTCTGCTCGATGCGAACCGTGCCGGTCATCAGAACGGAGCCGCGCGCTGTGATCTTTGAGATATCCGAGAGTGCCGCGGGCACGCCCTCGAGCGGAAAAGGCGGTGCAGCCTCCGGCCAGACGATGATGGTCGGCGGCTGCGCCGCCGGCGCAACCGAGAGATCGACCAACCGCGCCCAGTTCCGCAGCGTATAGCGTGGGTCGTATTTTTCCGGCTGCGGCGTATCGGGCTGAACGATGCGAAGGCGCACACCCGGAACCATCGCGTTGTCTGATGTTGCGAGCCTCGCTTCGCCGTCCGCCCAAAAGCCAACAAACACCACGGTCATCAGAATCGGCAACAGCCGCTCGCGGCGTTTGTGCCCGCGGCCAAACGCGGCCAATGATCCGCCAAAAAGCAGGGTCAGCAGCGACAGACCATATGCCCCGAATACCGAGGCGCTCTGAAGCACCGCTGGAGATGCAGCCCAGCCATAGGCCGGCAAATTCCACGGAAAACCGGTCAGCACATGACCGCGGAGCCATTCGATGATCGCGAAAATCGCAGCGAACGCAAAAATGCGCTGCAGTCCCGGACGCCAGATCACCACGCACAGCAGCGCGCCCAAGCCGAAAAACAGGGCCAACCCGCCCGGAAGCAGCACCGCGACAAAGGGCAGTTGCCAGGCATGCTCCTGCGCATCGACGAGGAAGGCATAACCCACCCAATACAGCCCGACCAAAAAGAACCCGAACCCGTAGCTCCATCCGATCCAGAACGCGTTGCGCAGTTTGTTCGGGCCTGCGGAGGCGCCGTCCAGCAACAGGACAAGCCCGGCGTAGGAGAGCAGCAGCAGCGGAAAGATCCGGTAAGGTTCGAACGCCAGTGCACCCGCCGCGCCGGTTGCCATCGCAAATGCGAATCGGCTCAGCCCGCGCAAATGCAAAGGGACGGAAAACAGCTGGTCCGCAAGAGCAAGAGTGGCGCGCAAGTTCAACCAGTAGCGACCGGGGCCCGTTTGGCCAGAGCCCTTATTCTGAGCCGTTTCGCGTGCCGCGGATCGGCTTCCAAAATCTCAAACTCCAGGCCTGCGTGGGTTACGATTTCACCGCGTACCGGTACTCGCCCAAGTCCGGCTGCCACCAGGCCGCCCAGCGTATCTATTTCCTCTTCCTGTTCCACATTGCTGATATCGATTCCGGTCCGCTCGCGAAATTCTTCGAGGGTCACCCTGGCATCAGCTTCATATTTGCCGTCCGGCCGCGTAATGATGTCGGCCGGCTCATCGATATCGTGCTCATCGCCGATTTCGCCGACGATCTGCTCGACCAGATCCTCAATCGAAACCAGCCCGTCCGTACCACCATATTCATCAACGACCAACGCAAGGTGGATTCGGCTTGCCTGCATGCGCAGCAGCAGATCCAGCGCGGGCATCGCCCCGGGCACAAACAGCAGTTCGCGTTTCGCTTTTGTGATCGGAGTTTGCGGCCAGTTCAAGCGGCCATCAGGACCCTTCTCCACCAGTGCGAGGATATCCTTGATGTGTATCATTCCGAGCGGATCATCCAGCGTTTCGCGATAGACCGGCAGCCTGGAGTGTTGCGCGTCCCGGAATACATCAATCAGCTCGGAGAGAGATGTTTGTTCTTCGACCGCGATGATGTCGGCGCGGGGCACCATCACATCCGAGACTTTCAACTCACCAAAATTAAGCAGGTTGGTGAGCATCAGCCGTTCCTGGGAACTCAGTTCCTGGGATTCGCGCTCGCTCTCCTCGAGAACTTCTTCCAGGCTTTCGCGCATGCTCGAGCCGCGCCGCAAGCCCTTGACCAGCTCCGCCATGCGCTCGGCAAGTTCGCTCAGCAGTGGGCGCGATTCGGGTTTGGTATCTGTGCGGCTTCCCACATCGCTGCTTCGAGCAGCCGAATCCGAAGAGTTGCCCAAAACGCCTGAGTTCGTCGGGCCGCTATTCTCGATCATGACGGTAACCTAGGCCGCTTTGACCGGTGCCGTACAGGGACGCTCGCGTAGGGATTGTGATAACCCAAGCCTGCCAGCAGCGAAATTTCCAGATTTTCCATGGCGGCAGCTTCGCGTCGATTGTGATGGTCGTAACCGAACAGGTGCAGAACGCCATGTATGGTGAGATGAGCCGCATGTGCGGCAAGACTTTTGCCCTGGGCTGCAGCTTCCCGGCACAAAACGCCATAGCTGAGCACAATATCGCCAAGCCGTGGCGCAAACACCGGCGCTGCCGGGAATGAAAGCACGTTGGTCGGCTTTCGCCGATGGCGGTACCGGGCATTGAGCTCACACACGTACTCATCGCCGGCCAGCAGAATGCAGAGTTCCGGTGTTTCCCTTCGCTGGCTGCCGAGCCCTGCCGCTGCGGCCGCCCGGGCCGCCCGGCGAATCATCCCAATGACACCTTGATGTGCCTGCCACATTGGTTCTTCAACGATGATCGATATTGAAGCTGGCCTGGCTTTAGCCCGCGCGGCCACTGAACGCGTGCCGCTCACGACCGTTCCGACCGCGCCTTTGCGTTTCGCCGCGCTTTCGAAGCCGGCTCATTCTGATCGTAGGCCGCCACGATCCTCGTCACCAGTGGATGCCTCACGACATCGGCAGCGGCAAACCACGCAATGCCGACGCCCTCGACGCCTTCGAGGAAGCGCACCGCCTGATCCAGGCCCTCCGGGCCTTCCGGAAGATCACTTTGCGACGGATCGGCCGTTACAACCATCCGGGAATCCTCGCCCAGGCGGGTGAGGAACATCTTCATCTGCGCCGGCGTGCAATTTTGCGCCTCATCGAGAATAACGAAGGAGCGCGAAAGGGTTCGCCCGCGCATGAAAGCCAGTGGCGCCACCTCGATCGTGCCCTGCTCCATGAGCCTCGCGCAGCGCTCGCCCAAAACGTCGAACAGGGCGTCGTAGAGTGGACGCAGATACGGATCGATTTTCTCTTTCAGGTCACCGGGCAGGAAACCCAGCCTTTCGCCCGCCTCCAGTGCGGGGCGCGACAGCACCAGCCGGTCGACCCGCCGCTCATGCAGAAGATGCGCACCATAAGCCGCAGCAAGATAGGTCTTGCCCGTTCCCGCCGGTCCGAGCCCGAAAACGAGCTCGTGCTTGCGCATCGCTTCGATGTATTGCGCCTGCGCGGCCGAACGCGCCCGGGTGAGTTTCGATGGCGACGTCCGCAGCCGGACGCCATCCTCATCCCGGGCCATGTGTTTTCCGTCCGGAAGCGCAAAACTAATCTCCGCATCGACGTCCGCGAGCGACAATTCCTCGCCCGCTTCGAGTCTTTCGTAGAGAGCCCGCAATACGGCCGCTGCGCGTTCCCGCCCGGTGGCAGTGCCCTCGATGGATATCAGATTTCCACGTTGCGCGAGCCTCACACCCAGCCGCTGCTCGATACGGACAAGGTTGCGGCTATGGTTGCCGGCCAGCAGCGGCAGCAAACCGTTACGCTTGAACTCGAGCGTGACATGCTCGCGCGCGATCTCGTCCGCAAGATTCCGGGCGTGGCGCTGGTTCAATGCGCCGCCAATTCCGCCGGCAATACTGCCGGCCGCAGGAACTCGCCATGAAGGCTATTGGGCAGCACTTTCGAAATCCTCACATTATGGATTTCACCAATATAGGATGCCGCTCCGTCAACATGAACCGGCTGGAGGAAGGGACTGCGGCCGACTGCCTGTCCCGGCAGACGGCCCGGTTTTTCGAACAGCACGGGCAGCACGCAATCCTGCATTCGGCGGCTAAATTCACGCGACTGACTTACAATCAATTCTTGCAGGACATGTAAACGCTCAAGCTTGACGTTTTCCGGAACCTGCTTCGCCATGGATGCAGCGGGGGTTCCGGGCCGTGCGCTGTATTTGAATGAAAAAGCCTGGGCAAATCCGACCTGCCGGACCAGATCCAAAGTGGCTTCAAAATCGCTATCGCTTTCGCCCGGAAAGCCAACAATGAAGTCAGACGACAGCGCCAGTTTGGGCTGGGCACTCCGAATCCGATCGACGATGCGCAGATATGCATCCCGCGTGTGGCCCCGGTTCATCACCTTCAGCACCGAATCCGACCCCGATTGCACCGGTAGATGCAGATACGGCATCAATTTGGGTTCATCGCCGTGCACGGCAATCAAATCCGCGCCCATGTCCCGCGGATGACTGGTGGTGTAGCGTAGCCGCGCGATGCCCGGAATCTGCGCGAGACGGCGAATAAGCATGGCGAGAGTCCAGGCTTCACCATCCGGGCCCTCGCCGCGATAAGCATTCACGTTCTGACCAAGCAGGGTGACCTCCCGAACCCCGTTGTCCGCCAGCGACCGCGCCTCGGCTTCTATGCGGACAACCGGGCGGGAGAACTCGGCGCCCCGTGTATAGGGCACGACACAAAATGTGCAGAACTTGTCACAGCCTTCCTGAATAGTCAGGAATGCCGCCGGGCCTGCCGCCGTCCTCGTCTCAGGCAGAGAATCGAATTTCTCGTCCGCCGGAAAATCGAGTTGAACGGATTTGCCTTCGCCGCGCGCCAGGCGCGCGATCAGTTCCGGCAACCGGTGATAGGACTGTGGACCAACGAGGATGTCCACCGCACTTTGGCGGGCCAGTATTTCTGCGCCTTCCGCCTGGGCCACGCATCCCGCGACACCAATCAGAAGCGATTCGCCGGCTTCCGCGCGACGACTCTTGAGCAGCTTCAGCTTGCCCAATTCCGAATAGACCTTCTCCGTCGCCTTTTCCCGGATGTGGCACGTATTCAGGATAACCAGATCGGCGTCTTCGGCGCGCGCCGCCGGAGCGTAACCGAAGGGCGCCAGAAGATCTGCGATTCGCTCCGAATCGTAGACATTCATCTGGCAGCCATAGGTTTCGATATAAAGCTTCTTCATGTCCTTGACGTTATGCGGCCTTTTCGGTTTCGGCTTCCGACACGGCCGCACCAGCCGGCAAATCTTCGCCTTTCGTAACGCTTTCGACGTTCGCTTCCCGGCCGTTCAGTGCACTGAGTACTCCTCTTCTCACGGCGGCCTCGCAATGCGCCGCGAGATTCTTCCGGCCTCGGACTATATCCAGCGCGGTCACTGCATGGAATTCCACGACCACATCCAGCGGGCCGGTTTTCAGCGCTTCCCACAGATGCGGCACAAGTTCCATATCGCCATACCAGGCGAAGAACGGGCGGTTTTCACGTCCCATCGGTATCCCATGCACCCGCGTATATGCAACCGAGACCGGCTGTACCGGCACGCAAACAGGTTTGCCGCCGTCCTGGCCGAGCGTCACTTCGGCGGCCGAAAGCAAGGCGCTCCGGAATGGAAGCACACGGTTGCCATCGCTCGACGTGCCCTCCGGAAAAATCACCAATGCGTCGCCCTGCGCCAGGCGCTCCCGGATCGTTTCGCGGTTGGCAAGTGTCTGGGACCGTTCCCTCCGCACAAAGACGCTGCGCTGCATCCGGGCCAGTGTGCCGAAGAATGGCCAGTTATTGACCTCTGCCTTGGAAACAAACGACACCGGCCAGACCGCCGAAAAAATTGGAATATCCAGCCAGCTTGTATGATTCGCCACCATCAGAACGCCGCCGCTCGCCGGCTTGCCACGCACCTGGATGCGGATGCCGAACAGGGCACAAACGAAGCGGTGATAGTGATGGGGCAGCGCGCGGCGTAATGGTATGCCCACCCTGATCGCCAGCCATTGTACCGGCAGCAGCAGAAAGGTGACGGTGGCAAAAGCCACGAGAATGGTGAAGGCCCGGACGCTGTTCACCGGCTACCAGCTCTAATCCCGCGCCCCGGTTTTCTTCCTGGGTACGCCATAAAGCTCGAGCCGGTGATCCACCAGCTGGAATCCCAGTTCTTCGGCGACGCGGCGTTGCAGTTTCTCAATATCTTCATTGACGAATTCAATCACCTTACCGGTGGTTACATCGATCAGGTGATCATGATGTTCACTGATCTCCTCATAGCGCGAGCGTCCGTCGCGAAAATCATGACGCTCCAGAATCCCCGCGTCTTCGAACAATTTCACCGTGCGATACACGGTCGCGATGGAAATATGCGGGGCGACCGCAAAGGCACGGCGGTACAGTTCTTCGGCATCCGGATGATCATAGGCTTCGGCCACCACGCGTGCGATCACCCGACGCTGCTCCGTCATGCGCAAGCCCTTTTCCATACAGGCTTTCTCGATGCGGTTGAGCTGCTCTTCGGTCCGGTTCACGTCACACCATTTCCAGCTTCGATCCGGTCGACGTCCATGCCTACATTATGCCCTGCGGTTACGAATACAAGCGAGTGGCGCAAACTAGCTTGAAAGCTCCCGGCGCATCACAACCGCGGCAACGGCCGCATTCGTTCCGGACTCGTAATAACCGGGGCGCACGGCGAGCTGCTTGAAACCGAGTTTTTTGTACAGTCTCAGCCCCGGCTGATTTGTCTCTGCCACTTCCAGAAAAAGGCTCAAAGCCCCCCGGTTTTTTGCCTGCTCCATGGCAGCCCTGATCAGACCGGACGCGAACCCCGAGCCGCGCGCGGCGGGCAAGGTGGCGAGCGTCAGGATCTCAGCGTCATCCACAGCAATGCGGACCACTATGAAACTCGATATTTGCGGTCCAGCGCTGCGGCCCGCAACCAGGCCGAACACGCCGGCGCCATCCAGCAAACTGCGAAACGAGACTGCGGGCCAGTGGTCCTCGAAACACTCGGCATGAATTCTGGCGAGCAGCTCGGCGTCCTCGGCCGACGCCATCCGGATTTCAATCGTCACGTCGCGACCCCGGTAATCTCGCATCCGGCGGCCTGAGATAAAGCGGCTTCGCGCCTTCCGGACGTGGGCGGCGAGCGGCCGACGCCGCGACGTAGCGTGCTTTCGGTTGTCTGATCCCGCTGTCCTTTGCGTCCATTCCATCTTGCTCCAGCAGCGGCTTTATCATCGCGGCCCCTGTCCCGGCCAACACCAGGGAAGAGCCGGATTTACCGGCAATCGCGGTGATCATTGCCGGTACGTCGGCAACCGGCGTCAATTGGGGCGAAATCAACATCCGGCCGTCCGCACCAATGGCCGACAAATAGATTTCATTCCGTTTCGCGTCGGCGGTGACAATCGCCCACTCGGCTTGGGTGCATGTGGCAAGCGCCTCCTCCGCCATGGCTTCCAGTGTGGTGGTTCCTCTGACCGGTATTTTCAGCGCGATACCAAGTGCTCTCGCAAAGGCCAGTCCCACGCGTTGGCCGGTAAACGTGCCCGGACCAATTGTGACCGCGATACTCTGCAGCGCTGAAAATGACAGCCCGGCGTCGCGCATGACGCGCTGAACCATCGGCGCAAGCGCTTCAGCATGGCCGCGCAGCATGATCGCGTGCTCTTCGGCAAGCACATGGCCCGACCGCAACACGGCGGCCGAACAGGCCCCGAGCGCCGTATCCAGTGCGAGGATATTCAAAGTATGCGGCAGGCTTCGCTGAAGTCGAGCCGTCCCGCGCGCGGCCGCATGGAAGCGCCGTCGCCATAGCCAAGGTTGCACAGAAGGTTGGATTTCACCGCCGTCCCGGAAAAAAACTCGCGGTCGACGCCGGTATTGTCAAATCCCGACATGGGACCGCAATCCAGTCCCAGCGCGCGGGCGGCGATGATGAAGTAGCCGGCCTGCAGGGATCCATTGCGAAAGGCGGCTTCCTGCAATTCCGCCGGGCTGCGTTTCTGCCATGATTCCCGTGCGCCGGGTTTGGGACTGAGCTTTGGCATGTACTCATAGAATGCGAGATCATAGGCAATGATGGCGGTCGCCGGCGCCGCCATGGTCTGCACCACATTGCCCGGATTGAGATGGGGCTTCAGGCGCTGTTTGGCCGCGCCGGATACGACAAAGAAAAATCGTGCGGGGCAGGTGTTATTGGTTGTTGGTCCCCATTTCGCGAGGTCATAAACCGCTCCCAGCAAATCCCCGGTGACGCGTTCGTCGCGCCAGGAACGGTGAGTCCGCGCGCGGCGAAAAAGCACATCCAGGTCCTCCTCGCCCAATGTCTTGTTCATCGGCTCTTCGCTCCCTTCGCCGGCGTTTTCAGGCGCGATTCGATGGCATTCCAAATCAGTGCCGCACCGTCGGAACCGCCGAACCGTTTCAGCTCCTGGATTCCGGTCGGCGAGGTCACGTTGATTTCGGTCAAATAATTCCCGATCACATCGATACCAGCAAAAATCAGGCCGCGGCGCTTCAGCTCGGGCCCAATGGCGGCGCAAATTTCCCGATCTCGCGCTGACAGCTCGATCGGCTCTGCACGGCCGCCGATATGCAGATTCGCCCGTGCCTCACCGCTGGCCGGCACGCGGTTGAAGCCGCCAATCGGCTCGCCGTCGACAATGATAATGCGCTTGTCGCCTTTGCGCACTTCCGGCACGTAGCGCTGCACTATGACCGGCTCGCGGTAAAATACCGTGAACATTTCGAGCACCGCGTTGAGATTTTCATCGTCGCGCTTCAGGCGGAAAACGCCCGCGCCGCCATTACCGTATAGCGGCTTCAACACAATGTCCCTGTGCCGATCGCGAAACGCGCGGATCTCCTCCCGGTCCGAGGTCACCACAGTCGCCGGCATCAGGCCCTCAAACTGCATCACGAACAGCTTTTCCGGCGCGTTTCGGACCTGAAACGGATCGTTGATGACGAGTGTACCGGGCTGGACACGCTCGAGAATATGCGTCGCCGTGATGTACGCCATATCGAATGGCGGGTCCTGCCGCATCAGTACGACATCGGCATCCGCAAGGCCGTACAGCGACGGCGCGCCCAGGCTGTAATGATCCCCGCGGACATTTCTGACTTGAAGCGGCCGGACGCGGGCAACAACTTCGGAGTCGCGCAATGTCAGATCGCGAGGCCCGTAATAGTAGAGCGCGTATCCCCGGGCTTGCGCTTCCAGAGCCAACGCGAAGGTTGAATCAGCGGCAATGTCGATCCGTTCAATCGGATCCATCTGAATCGCGACGGCCAGAGTCATCGCGCGAAAATCTAGTTCAGGCGCCGCTTCAGGGCGTGCAGCGCAAAGGCTGCCTCATTGCTCACATCGCTGCCCGTCGTGCCGCTCTTGATGCAACTTTCATAGGCGCGCCTTGCCGCTGACAAAGCTCCGGAGGATTCCTGAACCTTGCCCAACTCAAGCCATAACACGCTTCGCCGCGGTGCAATGGTTGTCATCCGGCGCAGGATTTCCGTCGCGCGGGACGAATCCCGAACTTTGAGTGCCCGGTTCTTGATATTGTTCAACATTCGAAGCAATACGTCGGCGTCGCTGACCGGAGCGAAAGCATCGGGGTGTTCCGATACGCCCGGTTCGCGCAAATGAAGCGATGAGCCGAACCGCGACAGGCCGACGGAGTCACGGTCAACCAGAGCTCCGCCGTTGAACGGGTCAATCACGGCCTCGCTGCCCTTGACCTGGACGCGAAGCAGAAAATGGCCCGGCGCGAACAGACCGCAAGCTTCGATCCGGTTGGCGCGCGCGGCATGGATGTACAATATGCCGAGCGCCACCGGCAGCCCGCGCCGCCGTTCAATGACACCGATCAAATCGGCATTGTCCGGATCGTCGTAATTGGCGCGTTCGCCCTCGTAGCCGTACCGCCCAGCGATGACTGTCGCGAGCGCATCGGCCGCTCCGCCCGCATCGCGGACGAATACGAATTCCGTACGCACCGCCTCGGAGATTTCATTCAATTGCTGAAGATAGGGACCGATTTTTGTGTCCGGCCGGTCAAGCGCCGCCAGCATGAGCGCGGCTTTTGCGAGATCATACGGCCCCTCGCCCGATTGCCCCAGCCGCTGCAGATAATCCGCAGGCGAAGCGTCCTGGCCGGCAGCGATGACCGCGCTCAACTGGTTCATTCGTTGCCCATTCCAATCCCGGTACGGATAGGATCATCCTTCAGAACCACGTAATTTTCCACGCGCTTTATGCCGCTGAGATTGCGTGCATGCTGAACCACGCGGTCCACTTCCTCCTGATCCTGACCTACACCCATCAGGTACACCACACCATGAACCACATCGATGGTGTAATTCACATCTTTTATCGACCCGTCGGCAAGCAGGGCCGCGGCCAATTCCGTCTGTATGACGAAATCCCCCGGAGCATCAAGCCAGCCTGAGCGGTCCGTGACTTCCATGTCGTTATCGACCTTGCGCACGCCCTGGATGCTCCACGCAAGTCGCGTGGCGGTCAGCCGGTCCTCCGGATTGGTCACGTAGCCGGCGAGCAGAACACGTCCTTCGATCACGGTGGTCGAGGCACGCAGAAACAGGCCTGCGGAATCCTCCGCAAGCTTGGCATCGAGTTCGGTCTTGATGCGCACATCGTCGACGGCATTGCCGATGGTGCGCTCCTGGCGCACGGTCGCGACTCCGGCGGCGGCACCGCCCGCGGCAAGCCACACACAGCCCGAGAGCATCGGCACAAACAACAGCGGCAGAACGCGGCTGAACCAACGCAACATGCACACCTCCCGCTAAAAGCCCGGCCGCCACGCATCCCGGATATGTCTGGGCCATCGCCGCGGCGTGATCAGCATAACGTCAAATCGGACGGCTTTATGGCGCAGCGCAGGTTTCGCGCGCAGATAAAATTCCGCCGCTCGCTCGATTCGTGTGCGCTGGCGGTCTGATAACGCTTCCGCAGCATCCTGCTGGTTGTGGCGGGCCTTCACCTCAATAAAACAAAGCGGGCCGGTCGGGGCCAGGGCTACCAGATCGATTTCGCCCGCGGGCGTTTTCACGCGCCGGCCTATGACCCGGTAAAATTTGCAGGCCAATGCGAGTGCGGCAAAAGATTCACTGCGCCGGCCGCGAATCTCCGCAGCCCTGCGCCTGTCACTCGCCAGCATTGGGTCCCTTCCCTGCCAAGGCGAGAGCGCGATCGTAGACGGCGCGGCGGCTCGCCTGAGTCGCCTCGGCGACCAAAGATGCCGCAGCTTTCACCGGCATGAATGGCAATGCCTGACGCAGCAGTGAGTCGACCACCGCAAGGTCCGGTCCCTCCACTTTCCCGGGGGCGACAATAATCACAACTTCGCCGCGGGGTTGGTTGGCGCTGTAATGCGCCTGAAGCTGCGACAGCGATCCTCGCCGCATGTCCTCATGCAGCTTGGTGATTTCGCGTGCGACACACGCTTCCCGGTCGCCCAATGTCTCGGCCATGTCCGAAAGACTCTCGCACAGACGTTGTGGCGACTCAAAAAATACCAAGGTTGCAGGAACCGGCCGGAGGTCTTTCAGGACCGCCCGCCGTTCGCCCTGCCGCGTGGCAAGAAATCCGGCGAACAGAAACGGCGTCGTTGGGAGCCCGGCAGCACTCAGGGCGGCGATCACTGCCGATGGCCCCGGGATCGGGAATACGGACAAACCTTCATCGCGCGCTGCTTTCACCAAACGGAGGCCAGGATCCGAGATCAGCGGCGTACCCGCATCCCCGACCAGCGCCAGCCGCTCTCCTGAACGAAGGCGCTGCAACAACT
Source organism: Alphaproteobacteria bacterium (assembly GCA_028869355.1). Lineage (GTDB taxonomy): Bacteria > Pseudomonadota > Alphaproteobacteria > Micropepsales > Micropepsaceae > CAIYRG01. The sequence goes on from JAGWSK010000280.1 coordinate 15,752, forward strand.
TTGCCTCGACCGCTGCCGCGTTATGTTCATTATAAATCAATAATGGCCGGCTGATGCCATGGAGAGCGAGCAGCCGGGCTGTGACGCGTGTATCTTCCGCCACAATCGCATCGCATTTGCGCATCACATTGAGCGCGCGCAGTGTGATGTCGGCCGCGTTTCCAATCGGCGTCGCGGTTATATAGAGTCCTGGCGCGAGTGTTTCGGTGGAGATTGGTTCGGTTGTTTTCAGTTCAGGATCATCAGAGGGCGCCATGTCCGGCGACTCCCATCAGAAGCGGTTACGCATGAGTCGCCAGTCTTCTGCCATCGGTTGCTTGCTCGCGATAGGGCTGTTTCTGGCGTCGTGCGAGCCGCCACCGCCTCCTTCCCTGCCACCCCTTCCGATGGTTTTCGCACCCTCGCCGCTGGCAATGGCGTCGCCCCAGCCGGCACCGGAGCTAATGCCGCAAACACCTGCCGCGATGGACCAACCGAATTTTTACCGCCTGCGCAACACGCCGGATTCGGACATCCCCGCCCGGGTCGCCTTGCTGTTGCCGCTATCCAGCCCCTCGGCGGACAACCGGGCGGTGGCTGAGGCGCTCGAAAATGCGGCCGAGCTGGCAATTTTCGACGCCAGAAGCCCGCGAATCCTGCTGATGCCGCGTGACGATGGCGGCACGCCGGAGAAGGCTGTCGCAGCGGCAACCAAGGCCATTGATGATGGGGCCGAAATCATTGTCGGCCCGCTCTTCGCGACATCGGTCAGCGCGATCGCGCCCGTGGCACGGGCCCGCCATGTACCCATAATCGCGTTTTCCAGCGACCGGTCTGTAGGCGGAGGCGGCGTTTATCTTCTCAGTTTTCAGCCTGAAACCGAGGTTACACGGATCATCAGTTATGCGATCCAATCGGGCCACAGCAATTTCGCCGCGCTGATCCCGAATTCTCCGTATGGGGACAAAGTCAACGGCGCATTCCAGGATTCCGTCATGCAGGCGGGCGGCCGAGTCGCCGATGTTGAGCGATTTGCCGAACGCCCGGAATTCATCGGCCCTGCGGCCCAGCAGGCGGTCAAATCCGGAGCGGACGCCGTCCTCATCGCTGAGGGCGGACCAATGCTGGATGCGGTTGCGCCGTCGCTCGCGATCGCGGGCGCAAAAGACCGCAACACCCAGCTTTTGGGCACCGGCTTGTGGGACGATGCCTCGACCACCCATGAGCCGATGCTGCAAAATGGCTGGTTCGCGGCCCCCCCACCAAATGCCTTTACAACCTTTGCGACCCATTACCGCACGGTTTACGGCGCCGTGCCGCCGCGGATCGCAACTCTCTCCTACGACGCTCTCGCGCTCGTGGCTCTTCTCGCCAATGGTCCGCCGCACCAACGGTTTACGGATACGGCAATCACCGATCCGAATGGTTTTTCCGGGATCGATGGAATTTTCCGCTTTCACCCCGACGGTTCAGCAGAGCGCGGCCTCGCGGTTCTCAACGTTGGTGCAGATGGATTTTCCGTCCGCGACCCGGCGCCGAAGGCATTCGCCGCCTCGGGTTTCTGAAGCGAACCCGCAAGCTTCGCCACCACCTGGTTGAGCACCAGGCGTCCCGGTTTCGTGGCGCTGATGCGGTCGCCATGTTGTGCGATCAGCCGCATCTGTCGCAGTTCGTTGATGGACTGGGGCGACGGCGCCAATCCCCATCGGGTGGCAAATGCCGTCAGATCAAGCCCTTCGCTGATTCTCAGATTCATCAGCAGATGTTCGCGTGCCGCGTCACGATTTTCGATGGCTTCGAGCGAAAATCCCCGTCCTTCTGCGGCAATGCGCGATGCCCATCGTTCGGGCAGTCTTTCGCTATCGGTCGCGAACCGCTGTCCGCCCAAAGTCAACCGCCCATGCGCCCCCGGACCTGCTCCGGCATAATCTCCGTAGCGCCAATACAGAAGGTTGTGCCGGCTTTCGCAGCCGGTCCTCGCGTGATTTGAGACTTCATAGGACGGGAGCCCGGCCTCCTCGCATACCGCCTGTGTGAGCTCATAGAGCTGGCTAGCCGTATCCTCGTCGGGCAATTCCAGTTTGCCCTGTCGCTGAAGCGAGGCGAACGCGGTTCCGCTTTCGATCGTTAGTTGGTACAGCGACAGATGTTCGGTACCAATTGCCAAAGCCTGCTGCAGCTCACGTTGCCAATCGCCCGGTGTCTGCCGGGGCCGGGCGTAGATCAAATCAAAGCTCACCCTCGGAAAAACGTTCATCGCCAATGTGATAGAGGACCTTGCCTCGGTCGAATCGTGCAGCCGGCCGAGTTGCCTGAGAGAGATATCGTCGAGGGCCTGAACACCGATCGATACACGATTCACGCCGGCAGCGCGGTAGCCACGAAAGCGGTCCTGCTCAACGCTGTTTGGATTGGCTTCCAGCGTGATTTCCGCGTCCGGCTGAATGCGCCACAATCGCCCGATGACTGCCAGAACCGAGTCAGCAGCAGCAGGACTCATCAACGATGGCGTGCCGCCGCCAAAGAAAATGCTGCTGACGGTGGGCCTGATTTCCTGCAACGCAGCAACCGATTGAAGTTCGGCCCCGATCAACCGCACCCATTGCGCTTCATCGATCTGCTGGCGCACATGCGAATTGAAGTCGCAGTAGGGGCATTTTGCGGCACAAAACGGCCAATGCACATAGATGCCGAATTCCATCATGTCGTCTCGTCACGCACGAATGCGGCCCGTACCAGCTTCACAAAAGCTTTGGCACGATGGGAGATCGCATGCTTTTTGTCGGGATTCATTTCGCCGAAGGTCTGGCGATAGCCTTCCGGCACGAAGATGGGGTCGTAGCCAAAGCCTCTGCTGCCACGGGGCGGGAATGTCAGGCTGCCAAAAACCCGGCCATCAAAAATCTCGGTTGTTTGTCCGGATGCCGCAAGCGCCAATGCACAGACGAACCACGCGCGCGAATCCTTCGCAGCTTTGCTTTTCAACTCGTGCTCGACCCGTGTCATCGCAGCCAGGAAATCCCTGTCCGGCCCCGCCCAGCGCGCCGAATAAATGCCGGGCTGCCCGTCAAGTGCCGCGACACACAGCCCGGAATCATCCGCCAGCGCTATTTCGCCCGATTGCCGTGCCGCTGCTTCTGCTTTGATGGATGCGTTCTCGGCAAAGGTTTCGCCGGTCTCCTCCGGCTCGGGCAGCCCAAGTTCGGCGGCGCCAACAACCTGAACCGGAAATGGCTCCAGCAGCGCGCGGATTTCTACCACCTTGCCGCTATTGTGGCTCGCGATCACCAGCTTCTGGCCGGCGCCCATCCGGATCACAGCTTCAGCACGTCCCTCTGCAAAGCCATCAACTCGGACGCACCCTTTCGGGCTAGCGCCAGCATTTCGGCAAATTGCGCCTCATTGAACGGAACGCCTTCCGCGGTGCCTTGAATTTCGACCAGCCCGCCGCTTCCGGTCAGCACGAAATTGGCATCGGTTTCAGCCGCCGAATCTTCGGCATAGTCGAGGTCAAGTACCGGCGTGTTCTGATGGATACCGCACGAAACCGCCGCGACAAGGTCCTTGATCGCGTGCCGGCTGATCAGCTTCGTCGCAACCATGAAACTGACGCACTGATAAAGCGCGACGAACCCACCGGTGATGGATGCAGTCCGCGTTCCGCCGTCCGCCTGAATGACATCGCAATCAATGATGACCTGCCGCTCGCCCAGCAAATCCAGCGCAGTCACTGCCCGCAGCGAGCGCCCAATCAGGCGCTGAATTTCCTGCGTCCGGCCCGACTGCCGGCCGCTGGCCGCTTCGCGTCGCGTACGTTCCTGGGTGGCACGCGGCAGCATGCCATATTCAGCCGTCACCCAGCCTTTGCCTGAGCCGCGAAGGAAGGGCGGCGCCTGGTTTTCCAGGCTGGCTGTGCACAGCACATGGGTTTCCCCATATTTCACCAGACATGACCCTTCGGCATATTTCAGGAATGAGGGATCAAGGCTGATGCGCCGCATTTCGTCCGGGCGGCGGCCGGAGGGCCGTGAGCTGACCATAGCGTCTCTTGAAGTTCGGGGACGGCGCAGTTACCTAGCGGCCGGATAGATTATGCGCAAATCCTAAGAATGGCATAGCGTTGAGCATCGAAGTTAAAACCGCGGAATCCCAATCCTCTCTGACCTCGGTCGAGTTCCTCGCACGGGAATTGGGAACCCGTCCGCGCGAGATCTTCCGACATCTGGTCGAAGCCTATCTGAGCTCCGGCGAGCCGGTTGGATCCCGTACCCTGTCGCGCCGGCTTCCGGTGACTCTGTCTCCCGCCTCGATCCGCAATATCATGCATGACTTGGAGCGGATGGGCCTGCTTTACGCGCCCCATACCAGCGCTGGCCGAGTTCCGACCGAGAAAGGCCTGCGCCTTTTTATCGATGGTATGTTGCAGGTCGGCGATCTGTCGTCTGGCGAGCGCCAGGCGATTGAAGAGCGTTTGAGCGGGTCCGGACGGCCGCTGGAAGAGGTGCTTGGCCAGGCGGCGAGCCTGCTGTCCGGCCTTTCGCATTGCGCCGGCCTGTTGGTTGCGGCCAAGCAGGAAGTTCCCTTGAAGCACATCGAATTTGTCGCCATCGCGCGCGGACGTGCGCTGGCTGTTTTGGTCTCTGCGGGCGGCACGGTGGAAAACCGCCTGATTGATATCCCGGAAGGACTACCACCGTCCGCATTGGCCGAAGCTTCGAATTACCTTTCGACCCGGCTTCAGGGCCGCACGATCGAAGTGGCAAGACGCGAAATCCTGGCTGAAATTGAAGCCCAACGCGCAGAATTGGATGAACTGACGGCGCAAGTGGTTGCCGAAGGCTTGGCCACTTTGTCGGCACGGCCGCAGGAGAGCAGCGACCCCGCCGGCGACAGGATTTTGATTGTACGCGGCGCTGCCAACTTGCTCGACGAAGTGGACGCGCTGAGTGACCTCGCCAGGATACGAACCCTGTTCGATGACATTGACCGCAAAAGCGAGCTGATCGGCCTGCTGGAAATGGCGCGGGCAGGGGAGGGAGTCCGCGTATTTATCGGGTCGGAAAACAAGCTTTTTTCGCTGTCGGGTTCATCGCTGGTCGCGGCCCCTTATGCCGATACGAAAGGCAAGGTGCTTGGGGTTATCGGAGTCATTGGTCCGACACGGCTGAACTATGCGCGCATCGTGCCGATCGTAGACTACACGGCAAAAATTGTGGGCCGAATCCTGACCTGATCGTTTTGCATACGAGTGTCGTGGTTTCGAAGTTCGCCTGGATGCGGATATAGAGATCAGGCGAATTTCAGAATCGGGACATTAGCCGTCCTTGCGCGCCGACGAGGAGACCGATGACTGCGGAAATTGAAAACGACGCTTTGCCGGAAGAAATTGAACCGGCTGCCGCCAACGAAGAATTTGAGGAAATCAACAAGGAATTGGCGGTCCTTCGCTCGGAAGCGGAGGCCAATAAGGATCGTGCGCTGCGTGCGCTGGCGGAACTCGAGAACGTGCGCAAGCGTCTCGAACGCGAGCGCGATGATGCCCGAGTCTACAGTGTCACACGCTTTGCCCGTGACATGCTGGTTGTGGCCGACAATCTCAGCCGTGCCCTTTCCGCGTTCACGCCTGAAATCCGCGAAGCCACCGGCGATTCGCTGAAAGCAGTTATGGACGGAGTCGAGGCGACGCAACGCGAGTTACACGCCGCGCTCAGCCGCCACGGCATCAAACGCATCGAAGCAGAAAATTCCCGCTTTGACCCGCATTTGCATCAAGCGATCGCTGAGGTTCCGGCGCAAGGCAAGGAACCGGGCACCGTCGTTCATATCGTACAGGACGGTTATACGATCGGCGATCGACTGTTGCGTCCCGCGATGGTGACCGTCGCCAAAGCGGGTCGCGACTCCCCGCCCAATTGACCTAGCGCCGGGAGGCCGGAACCATGAATCCTGTTCGGGTCACTGTCGCCGGCGCTTCCGGCCGGATGGGCCGCACCCTGATTCGCGCTCTGTCCGAATCTGAAGATTTGCGGCTGGCCCATGCACTGGAGCGTTCCGGCCATCCGGATATCGGGCAGGACTGCGGCACCCTCGCCGGATTGCCGCCGTCGGGCGTGCTGCTGAGCGCCGATGCTCTTGCTGCGCTCGCCGATTCTGACGCCGTGCTGGATTTCACCGCGCCTGCTGCCAGCGTGGCTTTGGCCGATCTCGCCGCACAGGCACGCATCGTGCACGTCATCGGCACGACGGGCTACTCCGGCGACGACGTCACGCGCGTGAAGGCGGCAGCGCGTCATGCCGTCATCGTCAAATCGGGAAATATGAGTCTGGGCATCAATCTGCTGGTGGCATTGGTGCGCGAGGCGGCAAAGGCATTGCCGAATTACGACATCGAAATCGTCGAAATGCATCACCGCATGAAGGTCGATGCTCCTTCGGGCACCGCGTTACTGCTCGGCGAAGCGGCAGCTGTGGGCCGCGGAATTGAATTGGCGCAACACCAATTGCGCGGACGCAACGGCAATACCGGCGCTCGCGCGGATGGTGCCATCGGCTTCGCCTCGCTGCGCGGCGGCACGGTCGTCGGCGATCACATCGTGACACTGGCCGGCCCATTCGAGCGCATCGAACTTGGCCACCGGGCCGAAGACCGGATGATTTTTGCGCGGGGCGCGCTGGCCGCGGCACGCTGGGGGCAGGGCAAAAAACCCGGGCTCTACTCCATGGCCGATGTTCTGGGGCTGCCAGAATAGTGGCATGATCGCACCGTTCCAGCGTGAGGTGCGAACATGCCCTTACTGGCCCGGCTTGCCGTTTGTCCGCTGATTATTGTCTTGTTGTCCGGGGCGAGAGCGATGGTGCCAAGTGGCGAAGCGATGTACCAGGGCCAAACCAGGGACGACCGTTTGTGCGGTAGCACTGACGCTAACGCGATAATTCCTCACTGCACCGCGGTGGGAGGCCTGATACCCCAGAGTCAGACCAAAGATGGGCGTTTGTGCAGCGGAGCCGACGCCACGGCAGTAATTCCCGCCTGCACGGCGATCATTGATTCGCGGGCCACCACAACCCGCCAAAAAGCGCAGGCACTGCTATTTCGCGGCATCGCCTATGTTAACGGCGGACAGCCCAGCGCAGCGCTTGCCGATCTTAATCAGGCTGTCATGCTCGACCCCAACAACTCTTCGGCCTGGTCAACACGCGGGAATTACTTCCACGCCGAGGGCGACGACGCGCACGCACTGGACGACTTTGATCGTGCCGTCATGATCGATCCCAAGAATTCATTCGTGCGACTGCAGCGGGCGAATTTCTTCCTCATGACGGGCGCGGCCGAAAAGGCCATACCAGACTTCGACTCGGTGATTTCACTCGACCCGAGAAATCCGGCAGCCTTTGCCAATCGTGGCGAGGCCTATCGGATCCAGGATCAGACGGATCGGGCAATCGAGAATTACAATCAGGCAATCAAACTCGACGGGAAATTCGCTTATGCATGGTACGACCGCGGACTGGCGCTGTCAGGCAGGGGCGATTTCACACATGCGATCGACGACTTCAGCCAGGCGCTGAAACTCGATCCCAAATTCGTTGCGGCGTACAGCCATCGCGCGTTCGCCTATGACGCCGCCGGTGATCACGACCGCGCATTCACCGACGCGAACGCCGCCATCAAAGTGGATCCCGATGATGCTTCGGCCTATTTCACGCGCGGCAACATTTATACGTCGCGTAACGATCTCGATCATGCCATTGAGGATTTCAGTCGCGCCGTGATGATCGATGAGCGTTACGCCGACGCCTTCGCCAACCGCGGTACCGCCTATGCGCGCAAAGGCAATTACCAGCGGGCCATTTCCGATTACGGCGTCGCCATCCGGCTCAATCCGCGGCTGACCAGCGTCTATTCCAATCGCGGACTCGCATTGCTGAAAATCGGCGAAGTCGCCCGCGCCATCGATGACTTTGACGATGCGCTGCGCGCGGATCCGAAAGACGCGCTCAGCCTGTACAATCGCGGCGTCGCCAAACAGAAACAGGGAAGTCAGTCCGCAGGCGATGCCGATATTGCTGCCGCTCGCGCAATCGACCCGAAGGTCGGAAACTAGACCTACCCAATTTCAGCCCGTGCTGCTTCGAGTGCGAGCAGTGCACGTTTGCGCGTCTCGCCCCAACGATAGCCGCCAAGTGCACCGCTTGCGGTGATTACGCGATGACACGGAATCAATAACGCGACAGGATTCCGCCCAATTGCCGACGCGGTGGCGCGTGCAGCTCGCGCGCTGCAGAGTTTTTCCGCCAGCGCGCCGTATGCCACCGCGCTGCCCGCCGGAATTGCAAGCAGCGCCTTCCACACATGAATCTGCCAGGGCGTACCGAAGAGTTGCACCGGAACAGGTTCGCGGTCCGGCGCATGGTGGTCAAGAATCCCCCTGGCAAAGCGCGCGGTTGCTTCGACATCCTCGACGAAGCGCGCTTCCGGCCAGCGCTCCGTCATATCGGCCAATTGCTCCTTTTCTTCGCCGGCTGCGGCAAACGAGAGTCCGCATAATCCGCGTTCCGTCACGGCGAGCAGCGCACGGCCGAGCAACGATTCGTGCCAGCCATAGCAAACCGTCAAACCTGCACCACGCCTGGCATATTTTCCGGGAGTCATTGCCTCCACTTTCAGCACGAGGTCATGCAGCCGGGATGGGCCCGACAGTCCCGAGTCGAGTGCTGCATCAAGCACCGGCCGGCCTTGTGCGAGGGCGCGCTTCGCGCGTTCCAACGTCAAATGTGCGACAAACGCTTTCGGGCTGACGCCAGCCAATCGCGTAAACTCGCGCTGAAAGTGCCACGGCGACAGGCCGGCAACGCCGGCAGCTTCCGCGAGCTCCGGCTGCCGCCGGAAATTATCGGCGAGATAAAGCAGCGCCCGCGAAATTGCGCCGTAATTCGAAAGTCTGAGTTCAGCCAGATCCGACATGGCGCAACG
>JAGWSK010000281.1 GCA_028869355.1 Alphaproteobacteria bacterium
CCCGGCGAATCGCGCAGCCCCTCGCTGCTTGACGCCGATATAGGCGCGCAGGAACGACTCGTATTGCCGGAAAGCCTGTTCATGCCGGCCGGCCGCCCGGACGAGCTCGCCCGCAAGGACATAAGCTGAAGTGATGGCAAGAGCAGAACCTTGCCCGGCCAGCAAAGAAACGCAAAACGCGGCATCACCCACAAGGGCAATCCGGCCGCGCGACCAGGCCGGCATCCGGATTTGGCTGACTGTGTCGAAATACAGCTCCCGCGTACCATCCAATGCTTCCAGTATGCGCGGGCACTCCCACTTATCATCGCCGTATCTTGTCCGGAGAAGTTTTTTCTGACCCTCGAGCGTATCCGGCAGAACCTCGTTGCCGGTCGCGACGACAAACAGAAACAGCGTCCTGCCGTGATGCAGGCTAAAGCGGCCAAGCATGCGTCCCGGCTGCCCAAATGTCAGATAAACATTCTCGTCGCGCGGACGGTAGCCTTCCACTTCAAAGGCCGCGACGGCGTAGCCCAGCCGTTTCTCGAATCCATGCTGGGGTCCGAATACGAGTTGGCGAACTTGAGAATGCAGACCGTCGGCGCCAATGACCAGATCGAATTGGCGATCGCGTCCGTGTCTGAACCGTATTGATACGTGGTCGTCCTGTTCTCTGAGTCCAACAATCTCATTGTCGAACATCACTTCGGACGTACCGCTGACCGTCTCGAAAAGCAGGCGTGAAAGCTCGCTTCGCGCAAGCGTGACATAACGTCCGCCGGTCAGTTCGCGAAACACGCCGGCGCCAAAGCCGGCCGCGCGGTCACCGCGGTTGTCGACGATGCGCAACTCACGCACCTGATAGCCGGCCCTTTGGATCTCCGCCGCCAGCCCCATCTTTTCGGCAATGTCGTAGCCAAGCCCCCAAAAATCGATGACATAGCCTCCGGTTCGCAATTGCGGAGCACGTTCGATCAGGGTCGGTTCGAAGCCGCCTGCTTTCAGCCAAAAAGCCAGAGCCGGACCGGCGATGCCTGCACCGGAGATCAATACGGTCTTATTCGTCATCTTGACCCACCCTATGGATCGCAGATTGATCAATCAACCTTTTCGAACTGTAGCCGTTCGCAGAAATGATCAGACGAACTCGCCGGTCGAAGCCTGCCGGCTTCCACAAAGCCTTAACCGTGCGCAAGTTACATTCGCCCGGGGCCGAGAGGGCACTTCCATATGTCAATGATGGCGCGCTTTGTTGCCGTTGCGCCGAAGCGGCTCGAACAAGTGCGGAATTCGCCCGAAGGCGTGGAGGTGCTGTTCGTGGCGCAGCTTCCGCCCGCGCGGGCGAAGTCCAGGGAGGCGCTCCAGGAGCGTGTCCGCAAGCAGGCGCCGGAGGCGCTGCGAGCCAGTCTGGACCGGGCACCGCCGGAGATGCGTGCCCAGTTCCTGCGCAATTTCGGCATCAGCGAGAGCGATCTTGCCCTGCCTGATGTCGGCGAGATTCTTTTGCAGCGCTTCACCGAGCGTGTGGCGAAGCGGATGCCGGACGCGCAGCAGACCGGTGAGCCACCGGCCAGCAGCATCTCGCTCGATAAGGCATGGCATGGCTTGCATTACCTGTTGTGCGGATCGGCCGAGCCCCTTCCCGGACCACTTGGTCAAGCCGTATTCGGCGGCACGGGCATCGGCCATGACATGGGATACGGCCGGGCGCGCTGTTTCACCGTGGCGGAAACATCAGATATCGCGCAGGCGCTGCAGGCGCCCGGTCTCGAAACCGTGCTGCGCAACCGCTTCGATGCCGATGAGATGGAGTACCTCGGAATCTATCCGGGCGGCTGGGACGAAGGTCCCGATTGGCTGATCGATGCGTTCCGCGACCTGCGCGATTTCTATACCGGTGCGAGTGCAGCAGGACAGGCGGTCGTGACGGTGATCGAGTAGTCCTGGTAGAGGGCCGTTAACGGCGGGTATTGAAGAGAGATCGTTTTCTCTCACAACGGAACATGGAAAATATGCTGCCCGCCTGCAAACCGGTCGGCGAACGGCGGCGAATTCAGCTTGAGTGTAGAAGTGGGCGCAGCAGGACTCGAACCTGCGACCCGCTGATTAAGAGTCAGCTGCTCTACCGCCTGAGCTATGCGCCCCGACCTGTTCGCGGGGAGCGCGGGTCTTAGCAAAGGGAGATAGAAAAGAGAAGCGAGGAACGAGGAGCGGGAAAAGAGGAAGAAAGATCCCCCTTCGTCTCGCGCCGACGGCGCGATCCACTTCCCCCGCAGGCGGGGGAAGAAAACTCTCGCTACTCGCTCCTATTTTCTCGTTTCTCGGTTCAGATCATGCCGGAGGCGGAGCGCGGAACGACGATGCTGCGATGGACATGCACGCTCATCAACAGCCCAAATCCGAACATCACCGTCATCATGGCGCTGCCGCCATAGGAAATCAGCGGCATGGGAATTCCCACCACGGGAATCAGACCCATCACCATCAGCGCATTGATCATGATGTAGAGGAAGAAATTGATCACGATGCCTGACGCCAGCAATCGTCCGAACTGGCTGCGCGAGCGAAGCGCGATCTGCATGCCGTAATAGAGCACCACGGCAAACAGTGCGAGCAGCGCAATGGAACCGACAAAACCGAATTCCTCGCCGACCATGGTGAAGATGAAATCGGTTTCCTTCTCGGGCAGGAAGTTCAGCCGGCTTTGCGTGCCCATCAGAAAGCCCTTTCCGAGCAAGCCACCGGACCCAAGTGCAATCTTCGCCTGGGTGATGTTCCAGCCGGCGCCGAGCGCGTCGCTGCCGGGATCGAGGAACGTCATCACGCGCGCCTTCTGATAGTCGTGCAGCGCAAAGCGCCAGACCATTGGCACGGCGATCATCACCGAAATCGCCGTCGGCACGATCCAGAGCCAGGACAGTCCTGCGAGAAACATCATCAGGCAGCCGCACATCAAAAGCAGCGCGGCAGTACCCAAATTGGGCTGCATCAACACCAGCACGACCGGTGCTGCGATCAGGGACAAAGCGGCAACAAGTTGGAACGGCCGCGAAATCTCGCCCGGCCCGAGGCCATTCAGGTAGCGCGCAAGCGCGAGCACCAGAGCGATTTTCATCAGTTCGGAAGGCTGCAATTCGAGCGGACCGAACTCGATCCAGCGCTGCGCCCCGAGGCCGGCATGCCCGGCGACCTCGACGGCGACAAGCAGCAATAGCGAGACGAAATAGGCGGGGTAGGCCAATCCCATCCAGACGCGGATGTCGATGCACGCGACGCAAACCAGGATGGCGACCCCGGTGGCAAAGCGAATCATCTGGCGGTCGGCCCAGGGTGAAAGGCTGCCGTCCGCAGCCGAGTACAGCATCGCGAAACCGGCGCACGCGATCAGGCCGATGAGGCCGACCAGTGTCCAGTCGATGCGCGAAATCTTGTGGTGCAACGGCACCTGGCGCGCCCAGTCGCCATAGGAAAAATCGCTCATCCGCCTTCGCCCCCAAGGCCATTTTGCGATTTCCTTAAATCGCAAAATTGGCCCGGATCCTTGAAATTGGCGCGTTTTCTGCGCCGAACCGGCAACCACTTCGGCGGAAAACGCGCCGGGCTACGGCGCGACAAGCACCAACCGCGCCGGAGCGCGCATGCGCGAAGGCGGGTCATAGGGCCGCTGCCTGCAACGGATAGGCGGTCGGCCGGCCGAGCACGTCACGGGTTTGCGCCAGCGTGAGCACGTCGCGCGCGAGCTGCACCTGCGG
>JAGWSK010000282.1 GCA_028869355.1 Alphaproteobacteria bacterium
GCCGGCAAGTGATGCGCGTCAGCAGGAGGACAAGATGAATGCGGTAAATCCGGTGCAGCCTTACGTGACCGGCCTGATGCTGATTGGCGGAGAACTCGTCGAAAGCTGCGACGGGCAGTGGCTGGAAAGCATAAATCCCGCAGATGAATCGGTACTTGGCCGCGTACCGCTGGGATCGGCCGCCGATATGGCGGCAGCGGTGGACGCTGCGGCCGCGGCGCAACCGGCCTGGGCCGCGCTGTCCATGGCGCAGCGCGCGGCTTACATCCACAAACTCGGGGACGCCATTCTCGCGCGCACCGACGAGATCGCGAAACTGGAGTCACTGGATACCGGCAACACCGTCGGGCCGATGCGCCGCGACGTGAATACCGCCGTCGATCGCATGCGTTTTGCCGCCGGTCTTGCCTATGAGTTGAAGGGCGAAACCATTCCTTCGACGCCCGGCAATATCCATTTGACGATCCGCCAGCCCTACGGCGTGATCGGGCGAATCATTCCGTTCAATCATCCGATCGGATTTGCCGCGTCGCGCATCGCGCCGGCGATAATTTCCGGCAACACCATTGTCGTCAAACCATCGGAACAGAGTCCGCTGTCGGCATCGATCCTCGGCGAAATCTGCCGCCAGGTTCTGCCGGCCGGAGTCGTGAATATCGTCACCGGCGGCCGGGAAACCGGCGAGGCGCTGGTGCGGCATCCGCGGGTGAAGCGGATCGCATTTATTGGTCAGCCGCCGTCCGGCATGGCGATTCAGAAAGCCGCGGCCGAAACAGCAGTGAAATATGTCACGCTGGAACTCGGCGGAAAAAATCCGCTGATTGCGTTCGGGGATGCCGATCCGGACAAAATCGCCGCGTGCAGCGTCGGCGGAATGAACTTTGGCTGGCAGGGACAGTCCTGCGGCTCGATGAGCAGGATCCTGCTGCATGAATCCATCCATGACGATGTCGTTCAGCGCATTCTCGAGCGTGTACGGAAGATCAAACTCGGCCACCCGCTTGATCCGCAGACAAATATGGGCCCGGTCAACAACAAGGCTCAATACCGGAAAGTCCTGTCTTATATCGATCTCGGCCGCACCGAAGGCGCAAAACTGCTGCATGGCGGCGGCGTGCCGACGGGCGAACAGTTTCAGCGCGGATATTGGGTTGAACCGACGGTGTTCGGCGATGTCACAATGAAAATGCGCCTGGCAAAAGAAGAAGTGTTCGGGCCGGTAATGTCGATCCTGAAATTCCGTGATGAAGCAGACGCAATCGCGATGGCAAATGACATCGATCTTGGGCTGACAGCCGCGGTGTGGACGAACGACATCAATCGTGCGCTGCGCGTCGCGCAGGCGGTGCAGGCCGGATATGTGTGGGTCAACGGGGTGGGCCAGCACTATCGCGGCGTACCCTATGGCGGGTTTAAGAATTCCGGTGTCGGCCGCGAAGAAGGAATCAGCGAGCTGTTGAGTTACACCGAGGAAAAGGTGATCAACATCGTCCTTGGAGGGGCCGAGTACAACCCGGCCGCAGGACACTGATCAAATCGGGTGCGATAGGGTCACAAGCGATAAAATCGCGTTCTTGCCGCGGGTGTGGTCCTCATCGAACGCAAATCCCGCGTTGGCCTGCAGGCGCCAGTCCCCGAGCCAGCGGCCATAGCCGCTTTCGAAATCGATCTCGCGCCCCGATGGCGCAAGCGAGGCGTGCGCCTGCCCCATGATCACGCCGCCCGTCGACCAGTCGCGGCCGATGCCGGTTGAGAGCGTCGCCACACCATATTCGGCCCGCATCGGCTGACTGACCGTAAACAGCATCACGTCGCCATCCCGGAAAATGTCCCGGCCGGCCAGCCCCAACGCAAAGCTGCTGGCCAATACCGGCCCAATGGAGGTGATCAGGCTTGCCCCCGGGTGAGTTGCACCAGAGATCGCCAGAGTGGCCGTGCTCCTCAACGTCCAGGTGCGGTTGAGATTGATTTCACCGGTGCCCGTCAACCACGTGGTCGCATCCTCATTCGCCATCCTCAGCGCGCCGGATGCCAGAGATCCGAAGAACGCTCCGGAATCGAGACTGCTTCCGGTATCGAACGAAACGCGCCAACCTGGTTGCTGATAATCGAGCCGCAATGCCACCACATCGGAGCCATTGCGGTAGGGCAGGCTGAGATTCGGCAGGCCCTGATTTTGGGCTTCGCCCATTCCGAACGTCAGTTTTGTGCTGTCGCTGAGCGCAAATCCGGCTGCGGCAAAATTGCCCGCCGGCGAACCGATCAAAGGCATGAAACCATAAGTGATGGAATCCGAGACAAATGGATCGTCGCCGTCGGGCATCATTCCCTGGCGCAGCGACATTCCGCTCCCAGCCATCCAGAAGAATCCGTCCTGTTCGCCGGTCAGCCGGAATGTGCTCTGGTGCTGCAACTGTCCGGCAAGGCCGCCGACCGCCTGCAATGGCAGGACGCCGTCTTCCGGATTGCTCCTCACACTGAGGGAGGCAAAGGTGTTGGGGGCGAGACCGAATCCGCCGCCGTACCAGCCAAAGCGCTGCTCCATGATGCCGAACAAATCCGGAAGAGTCGGTTGGGTCACAATGGCCTTCGACATGTCGGTTTCGAAATCGCGGCCGAAACTGTCGAGGATCATGATCTGCGCGAGCGCCTGATGGAGCATCGGCGCGCCGCCGAAAGCGGGACC
>JAGWSK010000032.1 GCA_028869355.1 Alphaproteobacteria bacterium
CGTGAGAGTGCTGACGGCGCTGACAGAATCGGGGCCGAAGGTGATTCGCACCTGCTGGAAGATTCCCGCAGGCAGCAATATGGCCGACAACTACTGGCGTGCTGGTAATTTGCTGGCCCAGATCGATGTCGATAGCGGGCGGGTGCTGCGCACCACATCCGGTGCCGGGCTCGACATGATGTTGCATGAAATTCATCCTGACACGCACACGCCGCTGAACGGATTTGAAATTCCGCAGTGGGACGAGCTACTGCGGCTTGCGCTCCGGGGGGCGCGTCTGATGCGGCATATGCCTCTGATTGGCTGGGACATTGCGCCGGCGGAATCAGGTCCGGTCATCGTTGAAATGAACGAAACTCCGGATTTTTTCCTCGTCCAGTTTGCCGATCGTCGCGGCATTCTCGATGCTGAATTTCGCGCCTTCATGGATTTTCAGGCGAAGAACGCGGCAGCGCATGCCAAGGAAGTTAAGGCCGCAACCGCGAAGCTCTAGGATTCGATTGCGAGTTCACGCGCTGTATCGGCGAGATCGGCGACGAAACGGTCGATATCGGCGAGCGTGGTGCGGTGGTTGACGATTGCGCAACGGATCACCGCTTTCCCGTTCAGCAGCGTAATCGAGGGCGCCGCGCGACCGCTCACATGCAGTGATTCAACTATCCGGCGATTGTCGGGACCCGGATTATCGCTGTTGACGGTGAAGCAGACGATGTTGAGCTTCACCGGCGCGGCGACGCTGAATGCGCCGGATGCGCGCAGGCGCTGTTCGAGATATCCGGCCGCACGGCAATTCTGTTCGATACAGCGGGCGAGGGCGTCGGCGCCGAAAAGCTGCAGCGTGAACCAGACTTTCAGCGCCCGGAATCCGCGCGAAAGGTCGGGGCCCAGATCGCAAGGCCAGACATCGCCGGCGGCAAGACCGGTTTCGGCACGGGTGAGGTAGGCGTTTGCCGCGGCAAACGCCTGTTTATGGGTTTCGCCGTCCTTAACCAGCAGGTATCCCGCGTCATATGGGACATGCGCCCATTTGTGAAAGTCGAAACCGATGGAATCGGCGCGCTCAATGCCGGCGATCAACGGCCGCAATTTGGACGACAGCACCGCGAGCGCCCCAAAGGCTCCGTCGACGTGAAACCAGAGTCTGTTCGCCGCGGCAACATCGGCCATGCGTTCCAGCGGATCCACCGCACCGATGTCGACGCTTCCCGCTGTGCCGACCACAAGGAACGGTTTGAGCCCCCCGGCCCGGTCCTCTTCAATGAGGGCTTCCAGAAGATCGATACGCATCGCGCCGGCCTCGTCGCAGGGGACGAGCCGCAGGAAATTTGAACCGATACCGGACATCTGCATTGCGCGCGCGATGCAGCCATGCACGCCGTTCGACGCGTAGGCGCAAAGCTGTGGTGTGCCGGCCAATCCCTTGCTGCGCACGTCCGTGCCGAGGGCCGCATTGCGGGCGACGATCAGGCCGAGGAAATTCGCCATGGATGTTCCGGTGACGAACAGGCCAGAGGCCCGGTCCGGGAAGCCGAAAACCTCTTTCATCCAGCACGTGATCTGCTTTTCGATTTCGGTTCCGGCATGATTGCGCCCGCCGCAGTTCATGTTCAGCCCGGCGGCCAACATCTCGGCAACCATGCCGGCCGGGGTTCCTGCACCGTGCACCCACCCCATAAAAGCCGGGTGCAGATTGCCTGTCGCATAGGGTTTGATCAGCTGGTCGAATTCTCCGATCACGTCGGCGATTCCCCGGGCGCTCCTCGGCAGCGGCGTATGGAGTCTGTCAAGGACGCCGTCGGGCGCGGCTTGCCAGACTGGCTGCGTCCGGATGGAACGCAAATGTTCGATCATGCGGTCGAGCGCAGCATGGCTGACCTGCCGGAACTCGTTCCAGTCGGACGGATCGAGGCTTTCAAAACCGTCTTTCGCCGGCCGGGTGGCTGTCGTTGACATTCGGCCGGCCGGGTGCCATGGCAAAACATTGCCGTTGGTAAGGTTCAGGCTGCCGCTGATGGCAGGGTCTTGCACCGCGATATGCTTGCCTGCCATGGCGGACCAAATTTCGGTTTCGAATGGAGTCTAACGGCGGGAAAGCGCATAAATCGTAAACGAAATAAGTCGCTTACCGCCGCACAGCGCATGGCTCCCGGCAAATTTGCTTCACACACGCGAAACGCCCAAAAAGCGCTTTCGTTAATTCTTAAGAGGTCCCTCGTTGTTGCGCCCTGAACGCGCGGGACCGGCAAGTCTCCAGGGCGAGGGATGAAAATGTCTTACAAAGTGGCGGTTGTTGGCGCGACCGGAAATGTCGGCCGGGAAATGCTCAGCACGCTGGCCGAACGGCAATTTCCGGCTAGCGAGGTGGTCGCTCTCGCATCTACACGGTCGGTCGGCGTGGACGTCTCTTTTGGCGACCGGACGCTGAAGGTCAAGGCGCTGGATTATTACGATTTCACCGGCACGGATTTGTGCCTGATGTCGGCCGGCTCCAGCGTGGCCAAAGAGTGGGCGCCGAAGATCGTGGCCAAAGGGGCGATAGTGATCGACAATTCGTCACATTGGCGGATGGATCGAGGCGTGCCGCTGGTGGTGCCGGAAGTGAATGCGCAAGCCCTCGATCAGGGAATACCGAAAGGGATTATTGCCAACCCCAACTGTTCGACGGCGCAAATGGTCGTGGCCTTGAAGCCGTTGCACGACGCGGCCCGGATCAAACGCGTGGTGGTATCCACCTATCAGTCTGTGTCCGGCAAAGGCAAGCAAGCCATGGACGAGCTGTTCCGGCAGACGCGTGCAGTATTTGTGGCCGATCCGGTGGAAAAGGAAGTATTCACCAAGCAGATCGCGTTCAATGTCATCCCGCATATCGATATATTCCTCGATTCCGGCTTCACCAAAGAAGAATGGAAAATGATGGTGGAGACGCAGAAGATTCTCGATCCCGACATTCAGGTGACCGCAACCTGCGTTCGAGTTCCGGTGTTTGTCGGCCATTCGGAAGCGGTTGCGGTGGAATTCGAACGCCCGATCACGGCGGAACAGGCGCGCTCGATCCTGCGCTCCGCACCCGGCGTGCTGGTGGTGGACAAGCGCGAAGACGGCGCCTATGTCACGCCGGTAGAGGCTGCGGGCGAGGATGCCACCTATGTCAGCCGCATCCGGAAGGATCCGACGGTCGAGAACGGTCTTTGGCTGTGGGTGGTATCGGATAACTTGCGCAAGGGCGCGGCGCTGAACGCAGTGCAGATCGCCGAATCACTGGTGAACCGCAAGCTTTTGAAGCGCGCGGCATAGAACGTGGCGCCGCTTGAGCGCTATCGCGCGCTTCTGGACAGTGGGGCGCTTAAGCCCGATCCTGCGCAGGAACTCGCGGCGGAGAAACTGAATCGCCTATATGACGCGCTGCAAACCTGGCGCCCCCGCCGTGCGCGCCTGTTTGGCTTGGGGATGCAGCAGCAGGCGGACCCCAAGAGCATTTACATTTTTGGTGATGTGGGGCGCGGCAAGTCGGCGCTCATGGATCTGTTTTTCGAAAGCGTGGCGCTGCCGGCGAAACGCCGCGTGCACTTCAATGAATTCATGGCCGAAACGCATGGCTTCATCCATGCCTGGCGCAACCTCTCGCCTGCAGAGAAGAGGGCTCGGCCGGAATATGTGCGGCGTGCTGACGAAGACCCGATTGCGCCGGCCGCCAAACGCATCGCGTCAGCCGCCACGCTGCTTTGCCTCGATGAGTTTCAGGTCACTGATGTCGCCGATGCGATGATCCTCGGTCGCCTTTTCGAGAAGCTGCTGGAACGCGGGACTGTCGCGGTCCTGACGTCCAACACCGCCCCTGACCAGCTTTACGAGGGCGGTATCAACCGGGAACTGTTTCTTCCTTTCATCGCCATGATCCAGCAGCAATTCGAGATTGTGGAATTGGCCGGTCCGCTCGATTACCGGCTTAGCCACATGGCGGGTCTGCACATTTACAACACGCCACTTGGCCCTGGCGCTGACCGCGCCATGGACCGGGCCTGGCAGAAATTGGCGGAGGGTCACAGCGGCGAAACCGTCGCTATCGAGGTGCTCGGCCACAAGCTGGTTGTCCCGAAGGCGGCAGGAGGCGTGGCCCGGTTCTCGTTCGATGCATTATGCGGGTCGGCCCTGGGGACGTCCGACTATCTCGCGATTGCCGACCGCTTCCACACCGTCCTGATCGACCATATTCCGCAGCTTGGCCCGGAAAAGTCGAATGAAGCGCGACGGCTGACGCTGATGATCGACACGTTTTATGACCGGCGGATCAAGGTGATCTGCTCGGCGGGCACCCGACCGGAACTGCTCTACATCAGCGGCGATAATGCGACCGCATTCCGGCGGGCGGCGTCGCGCCTGCTGGAAATGCAGAGCACCGATTATCTTCTGTCCGCGAAGCAGCCTCTCACGGCCGCGGAGATATAGCTGCGGATCAGACCTTTAGACGCTATGGAAGCGGGCCTTAGCCGCCGGTACCCGTGGTGGAAACGGCGCTCGTTATTTTATTATTTTGGCTAAACGCGCCCATGATAGCGGCCAGTGCGATACCCATGCCCACCACGCCCACCAACACGACCGGGCCGCAAATTCCGTAGATGTCGTACCCGCAGCCCAAGGTATCGACCACGGTGCCCTGAGCTGGTGACACAACAACCGGGCCTGCCGCAGGAAGTGGACCTGTCTGAACAGCCGGTGTGTTATTGGCGCTGGTGGCGGTATCGGCGATCGCTGAAACGGAACTTACAACCATCGCAAAACTGACGATCGCTGACGTGAGCGCTTTTTTCATTCTTGTTACCCCCGGTCGGATGAATATGTAGCTTATACACGGCGGTACATCGCCAGACAACATGATTTGGCCTCCGGCCCGGCCCCGACTTCCGCGCGTTGCATTCCGGCACGTCAGTGGAAAAAAATCGAATGATCCTAGTGGGTTCTCCCGATTTAATCGCCAAGGCCCATGACCGGGGATCATGGTGATTTTTGCCGGAGATTACCGGGGATTGCAATAAACTGCCGCGTCGCGCCCGCCGTGCGGCGGGCAGGCGTCACACCTGATTCGCAAAATGCGGAGCAGCGATTATCTGCTGTTCGCCAAAGAACCGCTCGCAGCCGCACAGATGCGGGTCAGAGCGTTCTATGCGGCGAAGGACTTTTAGCCGCCGGTGCCGGTCGTGGACACGGTGCTCGTTATCTTATTATTTTGGCTGAACGCGCCCATGATGGCGGCGAGCGCAACACCCATGCCGACAACGCCCAGCAATACAATGGGACCGCAAACTCCGTAGACGTCGTATCCGCAGCCCAATGTATCGGCAACAGTGCCCTGAGCTGGCGACACAACGACCGGCCCGCCCGGGGAAAGCGGACCCGTCTGAACGACGACCGGCGCGCTATTGGTGTTGGTCGTATCGGCGGCGATCGCTGAGACGGAAGAAGTAACCATCGCTATGCTGACGATTACCGAGGTAAGTGCTTTTTGCATTTTTCAACCCCGTTTTTTGAAGCAATTTTTATACATGGCATTAAGCACTTGGGCAACGATTTGCCGGCTGTTCCTGCCCAATTAGTTTGTCTACGGAACTTTATGGAACCGGCTGTAAGGTTCCTTGTGGAACCTCGTGGAACTTTCCCAACCAACACTGTCGCAGCAGCGCTTCCGGGGTGGTGGGGTCGCAAGAGTGAGGTTGTTCATCCAACATGCGCCGGGATTTCGCCGGTGACGTCGATGGATTCACGAAACCGGGGAACCTTTCCATTCCGGAACGTAAGACGTAACCCCGGTACAGCCGCACGAACTTTGGACTTCGCGCGAGGAGTCAGTGGGGGCGGAGGGATTTGAGGATTCCAAACGGATCGGGGAGGTGTTCAACCGCTTTCATGGCCGAACTGCGGAATTTCTCAATCTGCATCACATCATCGATTCGGTGGCCGAGAAAGGTCCAGGTTGCAGAATTGCCTTCGCTGGAATCGGTCAGCCAATAGGCAACTGTTGCTCCATACACACCGGCGAGAATGGCGCGCTTTGTATACCAGGAAAAATCACTGGATCGATCGCCGGCAGCACGCCACATCGCATCGACCGTTCGCATCATCAGCTTTGCGCCGAGCGGAACATTGTGCGGCAGGGCGAGGAACGCCGCCGCGCGGCGCGCAGCCTCCTTGTGCGGATTGAGAATCTCGATCCGCGCCCGCACCGCAGCCGCAACCCGATCTTTGAGATGCGCTTCCTCGGATGCGGCCGCGAGCTTATCGGCCATCTGCGCGTCCGCCCAGTGCGAGAAAGCTTCGGCCAGAGACGCCGCCCCATTCGGAAAGGCGTCATTCAATTCGCGGCGCGAGACGCCAGCTCGCGCCGCGGCATTGGCGAGCGTCTCCTGGGAAAGGCCGGTGTGCGGGATATCCGGCAGGGCTTCGGCCAGGACTCGATCACGCACCAGA
>JAGWSK010000033.1 GCA_028869355.1 Alphaproteobacteria bacterium
ACGATTAGCCGGAGAATTGAATGGCAAAACTCGACAATCTTCTGAACGACCTTGTCATCGCCAACCGCATTCTCGCGAACGAGGACGTTGTGGATGCCTATGGACATGTCAGCGTCCGCCACCCTGAAGATCCTTCACGGTTCTTTCTGGCGCGCTCGCTGGCGCCTGAATTCATCACCCGCGACGACATCGTCGAATTCGCCCTCAATGGAAAACCGGTGCGCGAGGAAAAGCGATCGCTGTATCTCGAGCGCTTCATCCATGGCGGGATTTTCGAAGCACGTCCGGACGTGATGGCCGTGGTGCATGCACATGCCGAAGACATTCTTCCATTCGGACTGACCGGTGGAACGCCCCTGCGCCCGGTGATCCACTCGGGCAGCTTCATCGGTTCGCACGTGCCGGTCTGGGATATCGCAGACAAGTTCGGCGATACCAATCTTCTGGTCGCGAATGTCGAGCAGGGGCAGGACCTCGCGAAGGCACTGGGCAAGCATTCCGTGGCGCTGATGCGGGGCCACGGCTTTGCAGCGGCGGCGCGTTCGCTGATCGAAGTGGTGCGCGTGTCCGTGTATCTTCCGCGCAATGCACGCGCGCTGTGGCGCGCGAGACAGCTTGGCGGCGAAATCAAATATCTCAGCCAGGGCGAAATCGACGCGCGCAACCGCGGCTACAGCCCCTATTCGGTCGAAACCTGGCGTGCCTGGCACTATTGGGCCAACAAGGCCGGCGTCGGCGAACTCGTCACCAGGCCGGACAACAAGTAAGAAGATGAAGCTCGCAAGTTATGTCGCAGCCGGAAAACCGGCATTTGGTCTGGTGACGGACATGGGCGTAATCACCCTCTCCGACCGGCTCGGTTCACGCCGCTATACATTGCGCGAAGCGCTGGCCGAAGAGGCCGTGCTGGACGAAATGCTGAACCTCGCCAAAGGCGCCGAACCGGACCGGCGGCTGGACGAGGTCAGCTTCCTGCCGGTGATCAGCGATCCCGGAAAAGTCTTATGCGTCGGGATCAATTACCGCAGCCACGCTGCGGAGCATGGCCATGCGGTGCTGGAGAAGCCCAACATCTTCACCAAATTCACCGACTGCCTCAGCGCGCATGACGGCGAAATTGTCCGCCCCATAGCTTCGACGCAGCTCGATTTCGAGGGCGAACTTGCGGTCATCATCGGGAAGGCGGGCAGGGCGATCCCGGCAAAAGACGCTCTGAAATGTGTTGCCGGCTATACGTGTTTCTGCGACGGCAGCGTGCGCGACTTCATCAAGGTCTCGCTGATCACCGGCAAGAATTTTCCGAAGACGAGTCCGCTTGGGCCATGGATGGTCACCGCTGATGAGATTCCGGATCCGGCGAAGCTGGTTTTGACGACGCGCCTCAATGGGGCGCAGATGCAGCACTCCGGCACCGACATGATGATGCACGACGTGCCGGCGCTGATCGCCTACTGTTCGACCTTCACGCCGCTCGCTCCCGGCGATGTTATCGCCACGGGAACACCGGAAGGGATTGGTGCGCGGCGCAATCCGCCGGTGTGGATGAAGCAGGGCGACGTGCTCGAAGTGGAGATTTCCAAAATCGGAACTCTCCGCGCCCGTGTGGTGGACGAGCGCTAAAAACAAAAAGAATCATCTCACGCGGAGAACGCGGAGATGTCCGGCATGTGACGGCTAACGCGCCCTTCCTTAAGCTGCTACTTCCCGGCGCTGAATTCGCGGTCGTATATCTTCTTCGCGTCGGGATCGCCCAGTTCTGATGCGCGGCGCAACAGATATTGCGCTTCCATGCGGTCCGGCATGACACCCTGACCGGCCAGGTACATCTGCCCGAGCGCGGTCATCGATGGCACGTCGTTCTTGCCGGACGCCATACGAAACCATCTGGCGGCTTGTTCGGGGTCGCGTTTCACCCCGGTGCCGTCGCGGTACAGCGTGCCCAACTCACGTTGCGAGAGCGGATCGCCCTTTGCTGCCCCCATGCGGAACCATTTCATCGCTTCCGGAATGTTTTTCGCGACGCCTTCGCCATCTTCGTAGATCGTGCCGAGATTGTACGCCGCGTCGGCATTGCCCTTTTGCGCGGCCTTGCGATACCAGTTGATCGCTTCCTTCGCGTTCTTTGCGATGCCGTCGCCGAACTCATAGCTCATGCCGATGAAGACCTGTGCTTCGGGATTGCCCTGATCGGCGAGCGGCCGCAGCAGCTTGAGCGCACTCGCGTAATCGCCCTTGTGATACGCGTCCCTGCCATCCTCCAGCGCCGCCGCCAATACGGGGCTGCACATCAGGCATATGGCAGCGAGAAGCGAGAAACTAGAAACGAGGAGCGAGAGCCTCTCTTTTCTCGTTCCTCGCTTCTCGCTCCTCATATGTCGCTCCTCCCGTGCTACGGCACGATTTGAATCACTTTGCCGTCCTTGTGCTTACCCTGGGCGCGGTATTGGCCGATCGCGCTCAATACCGCCGCGTCGGAAACGGAATACAGCACCGCGTCCTCGCTTCCGGTGTTCACATGCCGGCGCCAGAGGAAATTCGGGATCGCGAGAATATCGTTCTTTTCCCAGTCAAAGCGCTGGCCGGCGATTTCGGTGAATCCCTTGCCCTCCATCACGACAATGAAGGTGGAGCAGGTCTCGCGTTTGAATTCCAGTTCTTCGCCGGGCCGCAGCAGTTGCGCGCAATAATCAAGCGTCGCGAAAACCGGCCCGCCCGTCACCGGATTGACGAATTGCATTTTGATGCCTTCGAACGGATCGCCTTTTTCCTTGCGCAGCCGGTCGAGCGTTTCACGAATTTCGATGCCGCGGTAATGGAACATCGGCGTCGCCATCTGTCCCCAGCCGCGCTGGTTCGACGTGAACACCGGTTTCATTCCGCCATTGCCGTACATCCGCGTCGAATGACCGTCGCTGTGAACAGCCGGCTGCGACTTCGCATTGCTCCGCGAGTTATCGGAATAGTTCTGATCGACCCAGACGCAATCGAGATATTCCATCAGCGGCCAGTCGAGCATGTCGATCCAGATCATCGGTTCCGAATCCGAATTTCCATGGTCGTGCCAGGTGCCGTTCGGCGTCAGCACGATATCGCCGCGGCGGCACTCGCAGCGCTCGCCTTCGACATTGGTGTAGCCGCCCTTGTCGGAAAGGATCGTGCGGCTGGCGTTCGGGCTGTGGATATGAGCCGGAGCGAGATCGCCGGGGTTGTAAATGGCGATCGCGCAACGGATCGAATTGGTGACCTGCAGCCGTCCTCCCAATCCGGGATTGGTCAGCAGGATTCCCTGACGGTCTGTGGTTTCGATCGGCTTTACGTCAGCATTACGGGCAATCTCGGCGATCTTGAAAAGGTATGGGCTGATTTCGCGCCAGCGCCAGCGGTGCGGCAGCATCTTCAACTGATTGGCGGCAACCCGGCCCGACGCCAATTGCCCGCGGGCGTCGCTGGTATCGGCAAACCATGGGCGTTGCGCGGGCGAATTCGCCTGCGTGCGTATCCACGCGTGCAGCTTCGCCGTGTCGGTATTGAGTTCGTCCATCAGTTCGGCGGCGCTCTTCTTTGCCGCTCGGGTCTGTTCTTTTGCGATGGCCGGCATGAATTCCTCCTGATGCGTATGGCTGCAATTATAATTGTGACCGGCGGTTTGCAAACCGGTTTGATCGAGATCAACCATAGGCTGTGGCAGGCTGGCCACGAGCCCCAAAGTCCTGTCCCCCGGTCAACCGGCCAAAAAGGACTGGAGCGCGTGCGTGAACGCCGTTGGGTCTTCCATATTGGAAATATGGCCGGCGCCCGGAATTTCGACAAAATCCGATCCGGCGATGGCCGCATGCATGGCCTTCGTACCCGGCAGCGCAGCATCTTTGCCGCCACAGATCAACCGCACGGGGTTGCGAATTTCCGCGAGCCCCGGCCTGAGATCGAAATGGGACAGTGCGTGCGCGGAACCGATGAACCCGTTGAGGGGCGTGGTGCGGATCATGTGCCGCACTTTTTCGATCGTGTCGTGATTGGCGGTCACGAATTCCGCCGGGAACCAGCGGTCGATGGTCGGCTGAACCAGCGCCTGCATGCCATGGTCACGGACGAGGGCGATGCGTTCTTCCCATTGCTGCGCCGACTGAGGCGTTGATGCCGGTCCGCAGTCGCAGGCAACCACACGATCCACGCGGTCCGGATGCTGTTGGGAAAGGGCAATCGCGGTCATGCCGCCCATGGACAAGCCCGCAAAATGCGTGCGGCGAATTTCGAGAGCATCCATCAGCGCAACGACATCCGCGACCAATATTCCGAAATTGTATTTACCGGCCGGCGCGTCGGTCTCACCATGACCGCGCTGGTCATAGCGCATGATGCGGAAGCGGTCGCGCAACGCTTCGACCTGCCGGTCCCACATCGAAATATTGGTCGCCAACGAGTTCGATAGTACCAGCCACGGCAAACCGCGATGCCCGTCAATCTTGACGTTGAATTCGATTCCGTTGGCTTCGACCTGGGTCATTTGACGCCCCTGAACCCATCACCTTCCGGTGAGACCGCTCCAGAAATCCTGCAACAGCGCCACCAATGCGTTCGGCGATGTCGTCGGCATGAAATGGCCGGCGTCGATGATCTCGAAGCGCGACCCTGGAATTTTTTCGGCAATCGATTGAGTCACCGCGACTGCGCGAATGTAATCCTGCCGGCCGGCGATCACCAGCGTTGGGCATGCGATCGTCGGCAGCAACGCCATCAGGTTGGTTTGCGCCATCATGCGAAATGCGTTGCCGAATCCGACAGGATCGTTCGAGAGATAGCGCCCGCGATAATTCTCATAGGTTTCGCGGTCGGACAGCGACGGCGGATAGGATTTGTCGAGCATTCCGGGAAGGATCGCGCGAATGCCTTCATCTTCGGCCATTTTTGCAACCCGATTGAGCGCGTCTGCGCGTGATGGATCCACCCCGGGCGCGGGATTGCAAAACACCAGCGACGCGACGCGTCGGGCCGCGCGTTCGTAATAGGCGAGCGCCTGCAAGCTGGACGCAGCCAGTGAAACGATATGATAGGGCGCCGGCAAATCGACGGTCGCGAGCAGGTGCTGCAGATCGTCAAGCAGCGCGCCAATCCCGTACGGCGTTCTGTTCTTTTCCGACAAACCAAAGCCTCGCTGATCGTAGCGCAGGACGCGGAATGTCTTTGCGAGTTCGGGGGTGACGCGATCCCAGGAATCCAGTGAGCCGCCGATTTCGTGCAGGAATACCACCGACGGTCCGCTCGTCCCTTCCATCCGGTAATGTAAGCTCACTCCTCCTGCTTCAGCCCACGGCAATCGGCACTCCTGATCAAAGTCCACCTTCTGTATTGCACCCTCGCATTCAACTCGGCAATGCAAGATTCAATCGCTATTGAGGTTGACTTATCGCGGCACTATGAATGGCCCTGGATAGCGCACATCCCCGTGCGCGGTCGAATGGAGAAGCCGTGTGAGTGTCGTCGTCCGAAATATTCGCCGGGTCGATCAGGAAGTGGTCGAGGGCTACGCCGGAATAGGAGTCGCGACCATTCATGAGGCGCAAGGCCGCAAGGGTCTTCTTGCCTCCCATATGCGGCCGATTTACCGGCCGTGTCACGTTGCCGGGCCGGCCGTAACTTGTGAAATGGCGCCAGGCGACAATTGGATGCTGCATGTTGCGGTGGAGCAGTGCCGCGAGGGCGACATTCTTGTCGCGGCACCGACGTCCCCTTGCGAAGACGGATATTTCGGCGAACTGATCGCAACGCAACTGAAAGCCCGCGGTGTTGCCGGATTGATTCTCGAGGCTGGCTGCCGCGACACCGCAGAGCTCACCAAAATGGGATTTCCGGTGTGGTCGCGCGCGGTGTTCGCGCAGGGAACGGTCAAGGAAACGGTTGGCAACGTCAACTTGCCATTGGTCTGCGCGGGACAGTTGGTCAATCCCGGCGATCTGATCGTGGCCGATGATGATGGCGTGGTGGTCGTACGCCGGCGGCAAGCCTCCGATGTGCTGAACGCGAGTCGCGAGCGCGAAGACAAGGAGGCGAAGAGCCGGGTACGCTATTCCCGCGGCGAGCTCAGTCTCGATGTCAACAACATGCGCAGCAAGCTGCTGGAAAAGGGCCTGAAATATATCGATACGCCGCCGGAAGATTGACCGCCGATGCCGGGTCCATTTTCCCGCGTTGCGCTGATCGGCTTTGGCGAAGTTGGTCAGACGCTCGGCGCTGATTTGATTGCCGCGGGCTGTCAGGTCGGGGCCTATGACCCGTTATTCGCTGATCCGGACAGCAAACCATCAATGGGCCTGCGAAGCATTTCCATCGTGGCGGCAAATGATCCGGCAGCCGCCGTGTCCAATGCGGAGCTTGTGATCAGCGCAGTCACGGCGGCATCCGATCTTGATGCCGCACGCGCGGTGGCACCGCATCTGAAGTCCGGCACATTTTATCTCGATGTCAATTCGGTATCGCCCGGAACCAAGGTTTCCTGCGCGCAGGTGATCGGCAATGCCGGCGGACGCTATGTCGAAGCCGCCGTGATGACGCCGATTGCACCGAAACGCATTGCGTCGCCGATGTTGCTGGGCGGACCGCATGCCGGCGCATTCATCGAACGCGCCGGCCCGCTCGGATTTGCCGGCAAGGCGTTTGCGGAAGAGATCGGGCGCGCTTCGGCCACCAAGATGTGCCGCAGCGTCATGATCAAAGGCGTCGAGTCGCTGCTGTGCGAATCCCTTGTTGCCGCGCGCCATTACGGTGTCGAGAAGACGGTGCTGGATTCACTTTCCGACCTGCTTCCCGTTGGTGATTGGGAGAAAGTCGCATCCTACATGGTTTCGCGTGCGCTGGAGCACGGCATCAGACGCGCCGAGGAAATGCGCGAAGCGGCCGAGACAGTGCGCGAGGCGGGCATCGAACCCCTGATGGCATCGGCGACGGCGGAACGGGAAGAATGGGCGGCGCAATACAGCCCTGCCCACAAATTGCGGGACAATTTGGCCGGCATGCTCGATGCCATGAGCACCGGAACGCCTGGTGCCACGGCAAAAGGACGCGCCGCCTGAATGATTTCGCGGGGACAGACATGATCATCGATTGCCACGGCCATTACACCACCGAACCCAGGCCGCTGATGGAATTCCGCCAGAAGCAGACCGCTGCGGTGAAGGACAAGCTCGCTCCGCCATCGCCGTCGGTGAAGATCAGCGACGACGAATTCCGCGCCAGTGTCGAAGGCAATCAGCTCCGCATCCAGAGGGAGCGCGGCACCGCGCTGACGTTGTTTTCCCCTCGTGCTTCGGGCATGGGCCATCACATTGGTGACGAGAAGATCAGCCTGGATTGGTCGCGTTTGTCGAACGACTGTATTCACCGGGTCTGCTCGTTGTTTCCGGAGAATTTCATCGGCGTGTGCCAGTTGCCGCAAAGCCCCGGCGTGTCGCCGAAATCCTGCATTCCCGAACTCGAACGCTGCGTCAATGAACTTGGCTTTGTCGGTTGCAATCTGAACCCGGATCCTTCCGGTGGCAGCTGGAACTCACCGCCGCTCACAGATCGCCACTGGTATCCGCTTTACGAAAAACTGTGCGAGCTGAATGTACCGGCGATGGTCCATGTCAGCATGTCGTGCAATCCAAATTTCCACACCACCGGCGCACATTACATCAACGCCGACACAACTGCGTTCATGCAGTTCATCCAGGCCGACCTGTTCAAGGATTTTCCCGCACTAAAGCTGATCATTCCCCATGGCGGCGGAGCGGCGCCGTACCACTGGGGCCGCTATCGCGGTCTGGCGCAAAATCTCGGCCGGCCGCCGCTGGACGAGATGATGCGCAACAACATCTATTTCGATACCTGCGTCTATCATCAGCCGGGTATCGATTTGCTGGTGAAGCTCGTCCCCGCAGACAACATCCTGTTCGCGTCCGAGATGCTGGGCGCGGTCAAGGGCGACGACCCGACGACCGGAAAGCCCTATGACGACACCAGGCGTTATGTCGAGGCGACGACGCTTTCGAGCGCGGACAAGCGAAAAATTTTCGAGGGCAACGCGCGCAAGGTCTATCCGCGGCTCGGACCAAAGCTCGATAAAGTCGCCGCAGCGAAGAGATAGCTTGCGCCTGATTCGCCAACTCTGGTTTCAGGTCTTCGCGGCGACGCTGGCCGGCGTGGTGCTGGGCTGGGTTCGTCCCGGTCTCGGCGCCGCAATGCAGCCGCTCGGTGATTCCTTTGTCAGCCTGATCCGAATGATCGTCGCGCCGGTGGTCTTTTGTACCGTCGTGCACGGCATCGCCTCGATGAACGACATGCGGCGCACCGGCCGGGTGGCGCTGAAGGCGCTGATCTGGTTTGAGGCGATTACGTTCGTCGCACTGGTGTTCGCACTTGCCGCCGTCAACCTGGTGCGGCCCGGCGCCGGCATGAATATCGATCCTGCATCACTCGATGCGGGGGTGGTTCGCAGCTACACAGCCGCGGCCCAAAACCAGAGTGCCACCGATTTCCTGCTGCACATCGTACCCAACAGTTTCTTTTCCGCATTCGTTCAGGGTGATCTGCTTCAGGTGCTGTTCGTCTCGGTTCTGTTTGCGATTGCGTTGTCACATTCCGGAAAAGCCGGAAAGCCGGTCGTCGATCTTATCGGGCAACTGTCAAAGATATTTTTCCGGATCGTCGGATACATCATGTGGGTGGCGCCGCTGGGCGCCTTTGGCGCCATGGCGTTTACGGTCGGCCGCTTCGGCGCCGGCTCCCTGGTGACGCTGGGCCGGCTGCTGATCGAGTTTTATGCCGTTTGCCTGCTGTTCGTATTTGTCATGTTCGGCGGCATTGCGCGCGCCATGGGCATCAGCATCCTCCGCCTGCTGAATTACATCCGCGAGGAATTGCTGATTGTCGCCGCGACCACATCATCCGAAACGGTTTTGCCGCGGCTGATGCAGAAGCTTCAGGAGCTTGGATGCGACGAGCCCGTTGTTGGACTGGTGATTCCGACCGGTTATTCGCTCAATCTGGTTGGCACCTGCCTGTATCTTGCCACAGCGGCGGTATTCCTGGCCCAGGCCACCAATACTCCGCTGTCCTATGGCCAGGAGATCACGCTGCTTCTCGTGGCACTGCTGACTTCCAAAGGCGCGGCCGGAGTGGCGGGTGCGGCCTTTGTCGTACTCGCCGGAACGCTGGCGTCGGTCGGGACCGTGCCGGTGGCCAGCGTCGCGCTGGTGCTCGGTATTCACCGGCTGATGTCGGTCGCTCTGACCTCGGTGAATGTCGTCGGAAATTGCATGGCGACGATCGGCGTTGCGAAATGGGAGCGGGCCGTGGATTCCACCAGACTGCACGAGCAGATCGGGCTTTCGCCACGCGCGGATGTTGTGGCGCCGCGTCCGGCCGAATAGGAGACGATTTTTGAGCACAGATAAAAATCCGTCCTATATTCCATTCCACCCCAATCCCTCGAAGCCGCATTTCGCGCCTCCGCCCGGCAGCGTCGACGCGCATTGCCATGTCTTCGGTCCGGCGAACCGGTTTCCCTATGCGCCGGAGCGGAAATACACGCCGGTCGACGCGCCGAAAGAAAAGCTGTTCGCGTTGCGCGATTTTCTTGGCTTCGACAAAAACGTGATTGTGCAGGCGAGCTGTCACGGTACGGACAATTCCGCACTGCTCGATGCACTGGCGAATTCCAACTGCAAGGCCAGAGGCGTGGCCGTTATCGGTGAGGATGTTACGGACGCGGAATTGGTCCGCATGAATGATATCGGCGTCCGCGGGGTGAGATTCAACTTTGTCAAGCGCCTGGTCGATTTCACGCCGCGCGATGTCCTCGAACGCATCGCGGCGCGGATTGCGCCACTCGGCTGGCATATCGTGGTCTATTTCGAGATGCCGGACCTGCCCGAACTGGAATTCTTCTTCACGTCACTGCCGACTATGGTCGTGGTCGATCATATGGGCCGGCCGAATGTGAAGAAGGGTGTCGACCATCCGGAATTCCGCCGTTATCTGCATTTGCTGGATGAACACGAAAACATCTGGAGCAAAGTCTCCGGCCCGGAGCGGCTGACCGTTGCCGGCGCGCCCTATGATGATGTGGTGCCGTTTGCGCGCAGCCTGGTCGAGCGCTTCCCCGACCGCGTCTTGTGGGGCACCGATTGGCCGCATCCGAACATGCCGGTGGAAGCGCCCGACGACGGCATTCTCGTTGATGTCATTCCAAAAATTGCCACCGGTTCCCAATTGCAGCGCAAGCTGCTGGTCGATAATCCCATGCGTCTGTACTGGAGCTAGACTTTCTTTAAACTTGCGGCGACAGCGCAAAATGCGGAGCATTTCGCGTGAGGTGATTCGTTCGGGGGTTGCGATGCATCGTGGCTATGCTGTCTGCGCCATCGTTTCGGGACTTTTTGTTGCGCCGGCTGTCGCTCAGACGCTTCCGGCGCCGTCCCTGACCTTCCCGCAAATCGCCTCCGGCGATGAATTCACCTGGGGGCTCTCGACGGGCTTTGATTACGCAACCGGAAAGCTCGGCGCGAAATGCGGCGTGCAGAACTTCTCAATCATCTGCACGCCATCGGCGACGACCATATTCGACGTTCCGGTCACCGGGATGGTGCAGGTGGACCGTTTGCGGTTGGAGTTGACCGTACCTTGGGTCGATATCCAGGGCCCTGGCCGATTCGCCGGCGTTTTTGGTGTTCCTGTGATTATCGCTCCGACGAACAATCAGCCGACTCACCGCTCAGGCATCGGCGACATTACGGTAGGTGCGGCTTTTGCTCTCATTCGTGAAGACACGTTTCTCCCACGCGTTGAAATCGAAGGTGTGTCGAAACTTCCGACGGCGGCGGACGGGTTGGGCACCGGTAAAACCGACTACGGCGCCCAGGTGAATCTGTTCAAAACCTTTCTTCCCGGCCTTACGACATTTGGATCGCTCGGCTATGAATGGATCGGCGAAATCAATACCGTTGCGCTGCACAGCGGCGCGCGGGCAACCGCCGGCGCAGAGTACAGATTTCTGTCGGTGACCGCCGGCGGGGTATTTGATTACCGCCAAGACTCCTGGCAGGGCGCGCCCAACTACTTCGCCTTCGACCCCTACGCCCGGCTCGCTATCTTTCCCGGAATTTCCCTTGGGATATACGCCACGCTCGGGATGACACGGTCCACGCCAAGCTCCGGATTTGGCTTTCGCGTATCGATTTAGCTCCCGGAAACCATGCCGCCTTGCCAGCGCATGTCTGCTGGTTTAACGCGATAATCCTTCTGCCCATAAGTGAGGAGGCGCAGCGCCGTGGCGCTACCGAAGGAATATGACGATCTGCCTGGCACCGTCGTGTTCGATGCCGACCAGGCGCGAGAGGGCTATCACCTCAACATGTTCTGCATGTCGCTGATGAAGGCGGAAAACCGGGCCGCATTCAAAGCCGGCGAACGCGCCTATCTCGACCAATGGCCGATGAGCGAAGCCCAGAAACAGGCGATCCTCA
>JAGWSK010000283.1 GCA_028869355.1 Alphaproteobacteria bacterium
AATACTGCCCCGTGGTCCGACCACAGTCGGACTGCCTCTTCGACATTCAACAGTTGACGGGCGTGACGCCGCGGAAAGAGCGCAAACAGGCCAGCCACCATCAGAAACAGACTGATTCGCATGGCTAAAGTGTACCACGAAACGCGTCGATAGGGACGGTGTTTGCAGCCACGGTGCTTGCCGAAAATCCATGAAAGGCGCACCCTCTCCGGCCGATTGGCGGGCTGGGAGGAAGCGCCATGAAATCATCGCTTTTGCTTTCTGCATCGACGGCATTGGCTTTCGTACTTGCGACCACGGCGTTTGGTCAGAACCCGGCAGCACTGACCGGTGTCGTCACTTCCGCGAAGGAAGGTCCGATGGAAGGCGTCGTGGTGACCGCGAAAAAAGACGGCGCAACCATCGCGATCTCGGTCGCGACCGATAACAAGGGCCGCTACAGCTTTCCCACAGCAAAACTCGAACCGGGGCACTACACGCTGAAAATCCGGGCTGTCGGCTATGATCTCGATCATCCCGCGATGAGCGATGTCAAAGCCGGCGCGAGTTCAACCGCCGATCTCAAACTTGTGCCCACCAAAAATCTCGCGGCACAGTTGACCAACGCCGAATGGCTGATGAGCGCGCCCGGCACGGATCAGCAGAAGAAATTCCTGCTCTCCTGCAATAGCTGCCACAGCTATCAGCGCATCGTGAATTCGCAGCACAGTGCCGACGAGTTCATGCAGGTGTTCGATCGCATGTCCGGCTATTATCCGGGCAGCACCCCATTGCAGCCGCAGCGCCTGATTGGCAGCGCCCGGCGCAATCTCGGCGGCGGCGCCGGCAATGGCATGGCCGATGCCAGCCTCGCAGGCCGGATGCGCGGCGCCGCGGAATGGCTCGCGACCATCAATTTGCACAATGGTCCCGAGCGCAGCTATGCGCTGCATACGCTGCCCCGCCCCTCCGGCCGCGGGACGCACATGATCGTCACCGAATATGACCTGCCGCGGAAGACCATCGAGCCGCACGACGTCATCGTCGATCGTGGCGGTCAGGTCTGGTACTCGGATTTTGGCGCGCTGTTCATCGGCAAACTGGACCCGAAAACCGGCAAGGTCACCGAATACCCGATTCCGAAAATCAAGGAAGGCTTTCCGGTCGGCACGCTGGACCTCGAAGAGGACCATGACGGAAATCTGTGGGTCGCGATGATGTATCAGGGCGGCGTTGCCGAGTTCAACAGGAAGACCGGCAAAGTCCAAACCTGGTCGGTGCCGAAGGAATGGCAAACCGACGCGACGCAGCAATCCTTCGTGTCACCGACATCGATGCAGGCAGACGGCAAAGTCTGGGTGAAGAATTCCGATCACGCGCAGATTCTGCGTCTCGAGCCGAAAACCGGCAAATGGGAGAATCTCGGCAGTTTCACCGATCCGGAGACAAAGAAAAACATCGGCTCCTACGGCATCAATGCCGACCTGAAGAACAACCTGTATATGCTCGATTTCAACTCGGGCGATCTCGGCATTTTGGACGGCGCGACGAAGAAGCTGCGGATTTTCCGCACCGAGATTCCCAATTCGCGGCCGCGGCGCGGTCGCGTGGACGAACAGAACCGTCTGTGGTTCGCCGAATATGACGGCAATGCCATCGGCATGCTGGACCCCAAAACCGAAACGATGAAGGAGTGGCGCGTGCCGTCCGAATGGTCGAACCCGTATGACGTGATCGTCGACAAGAACGGCGACGCCTGGACCGCGTCGATGATGAACGACCGCGTGGTTCGGCTGAATACCAAAACCGGTCAGTTTACGGAGTATCTGCTGCCGAACCCGACCAACATTCGGCGGGTGTGGATCGACAATTCAACCACACCTGTGACCTTCTGGGCCGGCAGCAATCACGGCGCATCGATCGTCAAGCTCGAACCGACGGATTGAAGGACGAATCGTCCTTCCGCCGGGCGCGGAGCGTCGCACGCATTGGGAGGCGTGAGATGAATTCTGGATCTTCCGTGTTGCTGCGTTTGCAGATGGGCGCGATCGCATTTGTGCTCCTCGCCCTTCCGGCCATCGCCCAAACCGGCGGTATTCCGGGCGTTATCGCCCCCGGCGAGACGCCGCAACTGGTGCAGGAAAACTTCACCTTCCTTGAAGGCCCCGTGGGCACCGCGGACGGCGGGCTCATATTCTCGGACATCCGCGTCAACAAAACCTACCTGCTCGATTCGGCGGGCAGGATTTCGGAGATCGCCGAAAACACGAACGGCTCAAATGGGCTCGCCCTGGCCAAACAGGGCGAGCTGGTGCGGGCGGAAGGCGACGGCCGGCGGATTTCCAGAGTCAATCGCAATGGCACGGTCGTGACATTGACCGACAACTACCGTGGCATGCCGCTGCTGGCGCCGAACGATCTGATTCTGGACGCGAAAGGCGGTATCTATTTCACCGATCCCGGACCGCGGCCTGTCGTGCCGCGGCGCCCAACTTATGTATTCTATCTGCCACCAGGCGCAAAACAACCAGTCGCAGAGGATACGACCATTGCGCGGCCAAATGGCCTTGTCCTGACCATGGACGGCAGAACGCTGATCGTTGACGACACCATCGGGCCGAATGTCTTTGCTTTCGACATCGATCCGTCGGGAACGCTGAAGAACAAGCGCGTCTTCGCCCAACTGCGTGATGTGCCTGCCGGTCAGGAAAGCGGCGCCGATGGCATGGCAATCGATCGTCAGGATCGCATCTATGTCACCACCGTCAGCGGGGTTCAGGTCTTCGACAAACAGGGCCGCTATCTCGGGACCATCAAAGCCGGCCGTCAGGCGGCGAACGCCGCATTTTCCGGTTCAGACAAGAGCGTGCTGTATCTCACCGCACGCGAAGGTTTGTATCGCATCAAC
Organism: Alphaproteobacteria bacterium; assembly: GCA_028869355.1. Lineage (GTDB taxonomy): Bacteria > Pseudomonadota > Alphaproteobacteria > Micropepsales > Micropepsaceae > CAIYRG01. The sequence goes on from JAGWSK010000283.1 coordinate 2,888, forward strand.
ACAATGACACAGGGTCCGGAACGACTCGGGAAATAGGAGAGAGTTGTGAGCTGCAAATCGATTTGGGAGTTCGTTCGCCGAATTTCCCCCACCCGAAATTCGCCAGGGGCGAATTTCGTTTCCGGGCGGCGAACGGTCCACTGGACCTTTCGCTTGGCGCCCTCCAACCCCTCAAGGGGGAGGTGGATGGCGGTGGTGTTGGCGGCACTGGCGATCGCGGCAACGCCGGCAGCCGCGCAGCAACAGGCAACGCTCTATGAAGGCGCGCGGTTGATCACCGGCGACGGTAGCGCCGCGATCGAGAATTCGGCATTTTTGGTGCAGAATGGCGCCTTCGTCCGGGTCGGCCGTAAAGGCGAAATTCCGCTTCCCGCCGGCGCCAGCCGCGTCGATCTCACCGGCAAGACCGTGATGCCGACGCTCACTGACATGCACGGCCATTTCGGATTTCAGAATCTGATTGCCGGGACCATGTCGAAAGACACGTTCACCCGCGACAACCTGATCGATCATATGCAGCGCCTCGCCTATGTCGGTGTCGGCGCAGCGGTCGGGGTTGGCGATCTTGCGGACCGTTCCGACATGCATGGCGGCCGCACGCATTGGGGCAACGCGGCGCTGGAATTGCGCAACCAAACTGTTCCCGGCGCGGCTTTATTCAAAACCGCAGGACCGGGCATTGCCTGGCCCGGGTCAGGCGCGCAAGGCGATCCGTCGCGCGTCGACGTCGCCTATCCGGTCACGACGCCGGCGGAAGCGCGCGCCGCGGTGGATGACTACGTGAAGATGAAGCCCGAATTCATCAAGATCTGGGTCGATGATCGCGGCGGAACGAAGAAGACGCTGACGCCGGAGCTGTATGGCGCGATCCTCGACGAAGCGCACAAATTCAATGTGCCGGTCGGGGTGCATAACATCACGCTCGCCAATGCCAAACTGATGGTCAAAGACGGCATGGAGGGCTGGCTGCATGTACCCGTTCGCGGCGGCGACGTCGTCGATGATGAAATGATCCGCCTGGTGAAGGACCGGATCGCACGCAACGACCGGCCGCATATGTGGGTGACTCCGGCGCTGATCACCGCCTGGATGAACACCACCGGCGGTCCGCAACGCCCCAACTGGCTCGACGACCCGTTGCTGAAGGCGCTGTATTCACCGCAGCAGATCGAACAATATTGGGGCGCACCTTTGCGCAAGATGACGCCTGCCGATGTCGCGCGCGCCAAAGCGGCGTTCGCGGCCGACGCAAAGAACATGATGGTTTTGCGCGCAGCCGGCATGACGGTGGTGGGCGGAACCGATACCGGCCAGAAGCGCCATCTCGTGGCGTTCCAGAATCACCTTGATCTCGAGAGCATGGTCGCTATGGGAATGACGCCCATGGAGGCGATCAAGGCTGCCACCAGCGACGGCGCGGCGGCGGGCCATTTCAACACCGGACTAGTCGCTCCCGGGCGCAACGCGGATTTCATTGTGCTGAATGCCAATCCGCTGGACAGCATTTCCAACACCCGGAAAATCGCGCGGGTCTATTTGCGCGGCGCCGAAGTGCCGCGGGCGCAATATGCCGCAAAATGGCAGGCGCAGTTGAAAACGGCTTCAGCGAAATAGGTGGGGCGATGAGCAATCAGATCGAATCCCGGCGGAATTTCCTAAAGACCGCGGTGGCGGGCGCGGGTGCAGTCGCCACCGGGGCCGTTGTTCCTGCGGCTGAGACACGCGCGGCCGAGCCGATGCAAATGTCGATGCCGGCGGATGAGAAGCACGGCGCGTTTTTCAACAGCGATGACGCCGCGGCAGTTGCCGCTTTTGCCGAGCGGATTTTCCCCGGCGCACCGGGCATGCCGGGCGCGCGCGATGCCGACGTGCTGAACTATATCGATCTGGCGCTGGCCGGCGCCTATTCCGATTTGCAGGAATTCTACCGGCACGGGCTCAACCAGCTCGATGCGCATTGCCGGGCCACCTATCGCCAGCCATTCGCGCGGCTGGATGCCAAACAGCAGGATGAAGTCGTTGCCGCACTGGAAGCCGGACACGTTCAGGAATTCACCTGGCCCAGTGCGCGCGCCTTCTTTACCACGCTGCGCACACATACCATCGAGGGCATGTTTGCCGATCCCGTTTATGGCGGCAACAAGGACTTCGCCGGCTGGAAGCTGATCGGATTTCCGGGCGCGCAGGAATTCTTCAGCAAAAATGAAATCCAGAGCCGGGACGCATTTTCCCGTGCGCCGATGACGGGCCTGCAAATGCAGGCAGCCATGCCGAAGCGGAGGGGCTGACCATGGCGAATTTCAAAAGTGATGTGGTGATTGTCGGTGTCGGCGGCGCCGGCGGAATCATCGCCGCGGAGCTCAGCAAGGCCGGCATGAAGGTTCTCGGCCTCGAGCGCGGACCCCGGCTGCAGACGAAAGATTTCGAGCCGCATGACGAGCTGCGTTATTTCCAGCGCCAGGACCTCCGCCCGAACTCGAAGACACAGCCGGTGACCTGGCGCTCGGACACGAGCAAACGCGCGGCACCGATGCGAACGTTGAATTACGGCGCGCAGGCGGGCGGCGGCACGGTCCATTACGGGTCATTGTCGTGGCGCATGCATGAGAATGATTTCCGCGCCCGCTCAGCCACACTCGAGCGTTATGGCGCATCGGCAATCCCGGCCGATTCATCGCTGAGCGACTGGCCGGTCAGCTATGCCGATCTGGAACCCCACTATGATCGCGCAGAATATGAGCTCGGCGTCTCCGGGCAGGCGGGGAATGTCCAGGGCCGCAAAAATCCGGCGGGAAATATTTTCGAATCGCCGCGACACCGCGAATATCCGCTGCCGCCGCTGGATGCGGATGAGGCAGGACTGATCTTCAACGAAGCAGCGCAAAAAGCCGGTTATCACCCGTTCTCGTCGCCGCGCGCGATCCTGTCACAGCCCTATAATGGCAGATCGGGATGCACCTATTGCGGATTCTGTCAGGCCTTTGGCTGCCATATCGGCGCCAAATCCAGCATTCTCGTCACCAAGCTTCCCGAAGCCGATCGCAGCGGCAATTTCACGCTGCTGACCGGCGCGATGGTGTACCGCGTCAATACCGACAACAGCGGACGCGCGACCGGCGTGTCATTCTATGGACCGGACGGGTCGGACAACAATGTCGACGCGGACCTCGTCATCCTCGCGCCGTTTGTCTATGACAACACGCGTCTGCTGCTGTTGTCCAAATCGGCAAAATTCCCCGACGGCCTGGCGAATTCCAGCGGCCATGTCGGCAAACATTTCATGGCCCATATTGGTACCCGCGTCCAAATCGCCTTCGATGACCGGCACGTGAACATTTTCATGGGCCCGAGCGCACAGAAACATTCGATCGACGACTTCAACTCCGACAATTTCGATCACGGGGGGCTGGGATTTATTCGCGGTGCGCAGATTTCGGTCGCCCCGGTGGCGCTCGAAGGCGGCCCGATCGGCGAATCGACCATGAACCCGCCGCCGGGCGTGCCATCCTGGGGTGCGGCATGGCGCGATTTCTTCGCCAAATATTACACCCGCCACGCGGCCATCGTCGCGCAGACCGAAGACCTGCCCTACCCCT
>JAGWSK010000284.1 GCA_028869355.1 Alphaproteobacteria bacterium
CATGTACGGGCTGGGGTTCAGCCTCGACAATCTCTCGCTGATGGCCTTGACGTTGTCGGTAGGCTTCGTCGTCGACGATGCGATCGTAATGCTCGAAAACATCGTCCGCTATGTCGAAAAGGGCGAGCAGCCCTATCCCGCGGCGCTGAAGGGATCGGGTGAAATCGGCTTCACGATTCTATCCATGACGCTGTCGCTCGCGGCCGTGTTCATCCCGGTCGTCTTCATGGGCAGCCTGGTCGGGCGCCTGCTCCACGAATTTGCGGTGACCATCATCATCGCGATCCTGATCTCGGGCGTGGTCTCGATTACGCTGACCCCGATGTTGTGCGCCTATCTGCTGCGCAACGAGCACGGGCAAAAGCATAATTTCTTCTACCGGCTGAGCGAAGGCACGTTCAACGCGATGCAGCGCGGCTATGTCCGCAGCCTCAAATGGAGTCTCTCGCACAGGAAGACGATCTTCGTCATATTTCTTGCGAGCATCGCCGGAAGCTACGCGATGTACCGGGTGATGCCGCAGGACTTCCTGCCCAGCGACGATTACGGGCAGCTCCACGGCAGTGTGCAAGTGCTGCCCGGGACATCCTTCGACCAGTATGTCCGTTACACCCGTCAGGCGGTGCAGATCATCGAGCGCGATCCGAATGTATCCGGTGTGCAGTCGGACGAAAGCGGTGAAATGAACATCACGCTGAAGCCGTTCGCGCAGCGCAAGCTGTCGGCCGACCAGATTGCCGTCGAATTGCGGGCCAGCGTGCGAAATATCCCGGGAACGGCGATCACGATCATCAATCAGCCGATCATCCGGGTTGGCGCCCGCGGCGCACGCGCAAATTATCAGTACACGCTGAAAGGCCTCGATCAGAAGGAGTTGGAGGCTACCTCGGTGCGTCTCCTGCGCGCGATGCAGCAGGATCCGACCTTTGTCGGCGTGAACAGCGATCATGATTTTTCGTCGCAATCGGTCCAGGTGGAGATCGACCGGACGCGCGCCGCCTCGCTCGGCATTACACCGGACGAGATCGAGACCGCATTGGGCCTCGCCTACGGCGGCGAGCAGGTCTCGCAGATCTATACGTCGATCGACCAATACCCGGTGATGCTGGAATTGCTGCCGCAATATCAGCGCGATGCGTCCGCGCTGGAGCGGCTTTACCTGACCCCGGGCGTCGTGCCGAATTCGAGCCTGCCCGGCGGTGGTTCGATGGTGCCGCTGACCGCGGTGACGAAGATCACCCGCGGAACGATGCCGCTGACCATCAATCATTCGGGACAAATTCCTTCGATCACCATCTCGTTCGATCTCGCACCCGGCAAAGCCCTCAGTGACGCAGTCACAGCAATGGACAAGGCGGTCGCCCAGGCCGGTCTTCCGGCCACCGTTCAGGGCGGCTTTTCCGGAACCGCGGCCGCGTTTCAGAGCTCGAACGGAAACATGGGTCTCCTGCTGCTGATCGCGATGGTGACCGTCTATATCGTGCTCGGGATTCTCTATGAGAGTTTCGTCCACCCGCTGACGATTCTATCGGGATTGCCGTCAGCCGCGCTGGGTGCGCTCGCGACGCTGTACTTCGCCGGCATTCCGCTGACGATCTATTCCTTCGTCGGCATGATGATGCTGATCGGCATCGTCAAAAAGAATGCGATCATGATGATCGATTTCGCGCTGCACAAGCAGCGTAGCGCCGAGCACGTGACCGCGGAGCAGGCAATCTTCGAGGCGGCCGTAATCCGCTTCCGGCCGATCATGATGACGACCATGTCGGCCATGATGGGGACATTGCCGATCGCGTTCGGAACAGGTGTCGGCGCAGAATCGCGCCGCCCACTGGGATTGTGCGTTGCCGGTGGTCTGCTGTTCTCGCAACTGCTCACGCTCTACATCACGCCGGTGCTCTACACCTATCTCGACCGGTTCGGGTCCAGGCTTTCGTTTCGAACTCGCAAGCGCGCGACGCTTGCACCGGCGGAATAGGCCCATGTCGATCGAGACCGCCATTGGAAATGGAACTGCCGTGCGGTGGCTGCTGCTGATCCATCAGCTCCCCGCGAAGCCGGCATACTTGCGCGTCAAAACGTGGCGCCGGCTGCAGTCGATCGGGGCAGTCGCGATCAAGAACGCCGTCTATGCGCTCCCGGCGACCGAACAAACCCAGGAAGATCTGGAGTGGCTGCGAAAACAAATCGAACAGTCAGGCGGTGAGGCGGTTATATGCGAGGCACGCCTCATTGATGGACTGACGGACGCCGAAGTCAGGGCCCAGTTCAATGCGGCCAGGGACAGTGACTACACCGAAATCGCCGATGAACTTCGCGCATTGAATGCCAGACTCGACAAGGGGCATGCAGAATCACCGGAAGAGCTCAGGGCGTTGTTCAAGCGCCTGAAAGCCCGTCATGCCGTGAATGTTGCGATCGATTTTTTTGGAGCCAGTGGGCGCGAAGTGTCCGATGGCCTGATTGGCGCGCTCGAAACCGGCCTCAACGAAAGCGGCGTGGAACCGCAGGATTCGTCTCCAACTTCGCCGATGACGGATTTGACAGGACGGGTTTGGGTGACGCGCCAGGGCGTGCATGTCGACCGCATCGCATGTTCGTGGATGATCCGGAAATTCATCGATCCGACGGCATCGATAAAATTCATACTCCCCCGGGAGTATCAGCACACACCGGGTGAACTTCGCTTTGACATGTTTGCCGGCGAATTCACGCATGAGGGAGATCGCTGCAGCTTCGAAGTGCTCATGGCGCGCGCAGGGCTCGATGATCCGGCGCTCGCCGCGATCGGCGAAATCGTCCACGACATCGATTTGAAGGAAGACAAGTTCGGACGTGAGGAGACGGCGGGCGTCAAGGCGCTGATAAACGGGATATGCAGCGGCGCACATGACGACGAGCAGAGGATTGCCCGCGGTGGAGCAATTCTCGATGACCTTTATGCCGGATTTCAGCGCAAGCCGCTGCGCCAAAGAGAACGCAGGGCCCCGCTGGAAAGCACACCGAAGGCCGCGGCCGGCAAATCCAGGTGAGGCGACCCGGAATCCGATGGCGCTGCTGATTCATTCCGAACAGCTACGCGGATTGATTTCCCTCGATGAGGCCATCGCTGCGGTACGCGATGGCTTTCGCGACCAGGGTGAGAAACCTGCCTATTCCGCGCCGCGGATGCGGATTCAGCATGAAGATCGCCGCGTCAGCGTGCATCCCGGCGGCTGCTACCGGCTGGGAGTCGCCGGCACTTTCGTTCACGTCGAAAGATTCACCTTTCATGGCGGCGCGCAACAATATGAACGTGCTGGTAAACGCGTCTACGTGGCCTATGACTCCGAAACGGCCGAACTCCGCACCATCATTCTCGGCTCGCTGCCGCTATTCGCGTTCGATTCCGATGCGGAGCTGTTTGGTACCGAAACCGCGATCACCAGTGCCGTCGGCACGGATATTCTCGCTCGCCGCGACTGCCGCGTACTGGGACTATATGGAACCGGGCGTCAGGCCCGCCGCCATCTCGCCGCGATCTGCACGATTCGCCCGTCCATCGAAATCGTTCACGTCTACAGCCGCAGCTCCGAAAACCGCCGCGAATTTGTGCGGCTGATGCAGCCGCATGCCGGAGCGCGCCTGGTCGCCGTAGAAACGCCGGAAGAGGCGGCGCGCGGTGCCGATCTCATCTGCTGTGCCACCGGCTCCAATGTTCCGGTGCTCTTTGGAAAATGGCTGGAGCCCGGGCAGCACGTGGTTTCGATCGTCGCCAGCAATAAGGGCGTGCTGATGCAGGGATCGGTCTCCCGGCCCCGGCGGGAATTCGACGATGAGGTCATATCGCGAGCCGACCGCGTCATTGCGACTCTGAAGGAGCAGGCGGTCGTGGATGAACAGGCCGATTTGTTCGAGCCAGTCGCCAAAGGGATCGTCGCCTGGAACGATATCGGCGAACTCGGCGAACTCGCGGCCGGGAGAATTCATGGCCGCCGCCATGCCAGTGAGATCACCGTGTTCAAGCAAAATTCCGATCAGGGCGTCGGGTTCATGGCACTCGCCAAGCTCGCCCATGAAAAGGCCAAAGCCGCGCGCATCGGCATCGAAATCTGACCGCCTCCGAGTCCACCATCTTATTTTTCCGGAAAGCAGTGCTATCGTCCGGTTCGGGTTCGTGGGCTTGGGGCGCATGAGCAATTTGTCGGACGTATCGAAGCTGCCGCCTGACTCCGGCCTGTCACGGCTAGAGGTCCGGAAATCCTGGCGGGCGATCGTTCCGGTTGCTGTCACCATAATATTGGCGCTGGCCCCGGCTCCCGCGGGATTGAGCCAGCACGCCTGGTATTATTTCGCCATTTTCGCCGGCGTGATCGTCGGGCTGATATCCGAACCATTGCCCGGCGGTGCCATTGGTTTGATTGGTGTCACCTTGGTGACGCTGCTCGCGCCGTTTGTTCTCTATGGGCCAGCCGAGCTCGCGAAGCCGGGCTTCAACGCGGGCGACGCTTCGCTCACCTGGGCATTGCCCGGTTTTTCAAACGGCACCGTGTGGCTGATCTTCGCCGCCTTCCTGTTCGCCCTCGCCTACGAAAAGACCGGTCTCGGCAGGCGCATCGCTTTGACGCTGGTAAAGCTGATGGGGCACAGGACGCTCACGCTCGGCTACGCGATCGTTATGGCCGACACGGTTCTTGCGCCGGTGACACCATCAATCACCGCGCGCAGCGGCGGAATGATCTATCCGATTATTCGCAACGTGCCGGTGTTGTACGACTCAAAGCCGAACGATCCATCGGCGCGCAGACTCGGCTCTTACATCATGTGGGTCGCCATGTCGGCGGCGATGATCACCAGCTCACTGTTTCTCACCGGACTTGCTCCCAATCTGCTTGCGCTTGCGATCGTCAAGCGCACAGCCAATGTCGAGATCAGTTGGCTTGGCTGGTTCGCGGCTTTCGCACCGGTTGGAATCCTGCTCCTGATCGCGGTGCCGTTGCTCACCTATTGGCTCTATCCGCCCGGGATCAAAAGAAGCGAAGAGGTGCCCAAATGGGCGGACCGGGAACTTGCCAAAATGGGTGCGATGAGCGCCCGCGAAATCACTGTCGCTGTTCTTGTGGCCGTCGCACTCGCGCTGTGGATATTCGGCGCGCGTTACGTGAATGCGACGACCGTCGCGCTCATTGTCGTAGCGGCACTGCTGACCACCAGGGTCTTTAGCTGGGACGACATTCTTCAGAATCGGTCGGCGTGGAACACGCTGGTGTGGTTCGCGACGCTGGTCACGCTCGCCGACGGCCTGAGCAGAGTCGGTTTCGTGAAGTGGTTTGCCGAAACTTTTGCCGGTCAGCTCTCAGGCGTTTCGCCCATGGTCGCAATGGTGACTCTCATCGCGTTGTTTTTCTTCTCGCATTACATGTTTGCCAGCGTCACTGCGCATACGACGGCACTGCTGCCGGTGATGCTTGCGGCGGGTGCAAGTATTCCGGGAATCCCGGTTTATCAGTATGCGCTCCTGCTGTGCCTGACGATCGGCATCATGGGCGTGGTATCGCCATACGGAGCGGGCCCAAGTCCGATCTATTATGGCAGCGGTTATTTGCCGGCGCGCGATTACTGGAAACTGGGCGGAATTTTCGGCCTGATTTTTTTCGCGGTGTTCCTCGCCGTCGGCGTCCCCTGGGTGCTCTCGATAGGATGACTCGTCAGGTCATCCGAAATCTTTCGACCGCCCGCCTGTCCCATTCAAGGCCCGAACCCGGTCGCGCCGGCACGATCGCCATGCCGTCCACGATTTTGAGCGGCTCCTGCACGAACGCATCCGCCCAATCGACATATTCCAGCCAATCACCCGTCGGCGTTGCTGCAAGCAAATGTGCGCTGACTTCCGGAAACAGGTGCGACGACATCGGGACGCCTTGCGCCGCAGCCAGGCTGGCCGCCTGCATCCAGCCTGTCACACCGCCAATGCGCGCGAGATCAGGCATGACATACTGACAGGCGCGGGCACGCAATGCCGCGGCCATTGCGTCGACGCCGTTGAAGTTCTCGCCAAGCTGCAAAGGAATCGTACTTGCCGCGGCGATTCTGGCATTGCCTTCCAGATCGTCATGGCGGATCGGCTCCTCCAGCCACGTCACTCCTTCCGCGGTGAGCGCATGAGCGCGCCGCAGCGCCTCTTCAAGCGTGAGCATCTGATTGTAATCGACCATGACTTCGATGCCGGTCCCGATGCGCTCGCGCACCGCGTTCAGCGCAGCCAAATCTTCCGCCAGCGCCGGATAGCCGAGTCTCAGTTTGACCGCTTTGAAGCCGCCCTCGATCAGCCGCGCAGCTTCATCTGCAAGCGCAGATGGCGCCATCAGCCCCAACCCGCACGAATTGTAGGCGCGGATTGGGCGTGGTGTGTGACCCAGCACGGATGCAAGCGGCAGCCCCGCCGCGACGGCAACTGCATCCCACATCGCCGTATCGAAACCTGACAGCGCCATTCTCACCGTGCCGGTCACACCGATCAGCGTAAAGCTGCGCGCCAGTTTCGCAGCGATATCCGCAGGGCGCAGCTGTTCGCCCTTGATCAGTGACGCCGCATCTTCAACCAGCGAGGCAACTGCCCGGGCACCGGCAGGCCGGTAGCAGAACAAATAGGTTCTGCCGGTGATGCCTTCTTCGGTCTCGAGATCAATCAACAACAACGGCGCTTCGGTCACACGCGCAACGCTGGTGCCGAGCGCATATTTCATCGGTACAAGGATGGGCGTCGTGCGTACGGAGCGGATTGTCAGCACCGGACTGATGTCGCCCGTACGTGCCGTCATTTCACCACACCACTCGCATGCAGGGCGAGAATATCGGCGATTGCGCGATTGAGCGGTGCAGGCACACCCTCGGCAATTCCCAATTCCACCACCCCTCCCGACAGCCACCGCACTTCGAGGCGGTTTCCGTGGTCGAGATCATGATGCATCGAAGACGTCATGTCGTAAGCGACATTGTCGACAAGCGCCAGGCGTTGCTCGGCGTAGTCGGCCGGCAGATCGACTCCATGCGCGCGCCCCACGGCAACCACTTCCTGCATGACGTCGCGCAGGAAAGCGCGCGTCTGGGCGTTTTCCCGGATCGGCCCGATGGTTTTGCGCATCGTCGTCGTCGTCCCCGAAAGGCCGACAAGGAACACAAATTTCTGCCAGATTTCGCGCTGGATATTCGGGCTGAGTTCTGCGGCAATTCCACCCTTAAGGGCAGCATCAAGCAACCGCCGTCCGCGATCGGATGACGTTCCGTCGAATTCGCCGAACAGCAGGCGTTGCATCGGCCCGGTCTGCCGGATCACGCCCGGACGGTCGATCGCGGTGGCCATATAGGCGACGCCGCCCATGATACGTGAACCGCCGAACGCGTCGCGGAGGTACCGGTCTTTCAATACCCCATTCTGGAACGAGATAACGCAGGTATCAGGTCCTACAATCGGTCTTATCCGTTCGATCGCGGTGGTCGTGTCCCACAGCTTGACGCCAATCAGGACAAAATCTGCCGTGCCGATCGACGATGGATCTTCGGTGGCTTGCACTTTCGGCAGATGAAGGGGCACCGGCCCTTCGATCGTGAGGCCCTGCGTACGCATGGCATCCAGATGCGCTCCGCGGGCGACGAAATGCACATCCGCTCCGGCTGCGGCAAGCCTGGCGCCGAAAAAGCCGCCAACACCGCCCGATCCCATCATCACAATTTTCATCAGCATCCCCGGATTCTGCACCGGGTCTTTGTTCCTCTGGAAACCCGGCAAAAATTTTTCAGCGAATGTCGATTTCGCTCTTGTGCCCGCGACTAAAGGGTGAGACGCGGCCGGCGGGCTTGCTCCAGCCGATCGCGCTTTTCACCGATTCGAAGTTTTGTTTTACTCAACCGCAGACAAAGGGAAAGGACAAATCACCATGCCCTACACAATCCGCCTGCATCGCGTTCTGGCGACCAAACCGGAGAAGGTCTATCGTGCATTTCTCGAACCAGACGCGCTCGCGAAATGGCTGCCTCCCGATGGATTCGCCTGCACCGTCCATCAGCTCGAGCCGAAGGTCGGCGGTGCATACAAGATGTCCTTCCGGAATTTCACGACCGGCCAAAGCCATTCCTTCGGAGGCGAATATCTCGAACTCATCCGGAACGAGCGCTTGCGCTATTCCGACAAATTTGATGACCCGAATCTTCCTGGCTTGATCCAGGTGACGGTGACTTTCCGAAAAGCGCAAATCGGTACCGAGCTGAATATCGTGCAGGAAGGCCTGCCCGACGTCATTCCCCAGGAAGCCTGCTATCTCGGCTGGCAGCAGTCGTTGCAGAATCTCGCCAAACTGATCGAGCCTGAGATCAACCAATAGGCAGGTGGGACCCACTCCACTGACGCGGGCGCGCGCGGGGCGCCCGCGTCACGTGAGATACACAATCGCGGCTTACGGGAATTGGGCTTTGGGGGACAGATTCCATGGCTGATCTGATTCGCCGTGAATTGTTGCAGGGATTGGCCGCCTCGGCGATCACCGCATCCGGACTGACGCGCGCATCCGCATCGGCACAGGCGAACGCCGGCAGTCTGCGCGATATCGATCACATCATCATTCTGATGAAGGAGAACCGCTCCTTCGATCATTACTTCGGAACTTTGTCCGGCGTGCGCGGTTTCGACGATCCTTCCGCCCGGCTGTCCGACGGCAAGTCGCTGTTCCGGCAGGCCGACGCGAATTCGCGCGACGGCTATGTGCTGCCGTTCCGGCTCGACACGTTCCGTACGAATGCACAACGGCTCCACGACCTCAACCACAATTGGGGTCCCCAGCACGAAGCGTGGAATCACGGCGCCATGGATGGGTGGATTGCCGCGCATCGCGCGGCGGACGGAGAAAGCGGGCCGCTGACCATGGGATATCTCACCCGCGCGGACCTGCCTTATTATTATGCATTGGCCGACGCATTCACCATCTGTGACGCCTATCACTGCTCGGTTCTCGGGCCGACCAATCCCAATCGCTATTATCTGATGACGGGAACGATCGATCCCAAGGGCGAGCATGGCGGCCCGGCGATTGACAACAGAGGTACGGCCTATCAGTGGGAGACCTATCCCGAGCGGCTCGAGCGCGCCGGAATTTCGTGGCGCGTGTACCACGACCTCGACGATTACGGCTGCAATGTCTGCAAATATTTCACCCAATACCAGGGCGCGTCACAGACATCGGCGCTGTCCGAGAACGCAATGCGTGACCGGCCGTTCTACGAACTTCTGTGGGACCTGAAGACCGGGAATATCCCGCAGGTGACATGGATTGTCCCACCTTCGGATGTATCGGAACATCCCGACTGGCTGCCCGCGGCAGGCGAGAATCATACCAGCCGGGTGCTGCAGGCCCTGTGGTCGAACCCGGCGCTGTGGGCAAAGTCGGCGCTGATCCTCAATTATGACGAGAACGATGGATTGTTCGATCACGTCGCGCCGCCCGTGCCCGAACCCGGAACGGATAACGAGTTCATTCAGGGACTTCCGATCGGCCTCGGCTTTCGCGTGCCGTGTCTCGTGATCTCGCCGTTTTCACGCGGCGGTTACGTTTGCGGCACGACACTGGACCACACATCGGCGCTGAGGCTGATCGAAACCCGATTTGGTGTCGAGATTCCAAATTTGAGCCGGTGGCGGCGCGCCACATGTGGCGATTTGACCACCGCATTCGACTTCACGCGCCCGCCGCGGCTCGACATCCCCGCGATGCCCGAAACCGGGATGGCTTTGCGCACGGCCGAAGAGCGTGCCGCAAGCCTGCCGCGGCCATCGGTTCCACAA
>JAGWSK010000285.1 GCA_028869355.1 Alphaproteobacteria bacterium
AGGTTCAGCAGTCGGCCCTCGGACAGCACGATGATGGCGTGGCCGTCTGGGAACACCCACTCGTCGACCTGGGGCTTGACATTCTCCCGCTTGACGCCGGGGATCCGCGACAGACCGGCCATGTCGATCTCGTTGTCAAAGTGGCCGATGTTGCCGACGATCGCCTGGTGCTTCATCCGCGACATCTGGTCGGCGGTGATGACGTCACGGCAGCCGGTCGCGGTGACGAAGATGTCCGCGGTACCGACCACATCGTCAACAGTGGACACCTGGTACCCGTCCATCGCCGCCTGCAGCCCGCAAATCGGGTCGACTTCGGTCACGATGACCCGCGCGCCCTGCCCGCGCAGCGACTCCGAGCAGCCCTTGCCGACGTCGCCGTACCCGCACACCACGGCGACCTTCCCCCCGATCAGCACGTCCGTGGCGCGGTTGATGCCGTCCACGAGCGAATGCCGGCAGCCGTACTTGTTGTCGAACTTCGACTTGGTGACCGAGTCGTTGACGTTGATCGCCGGGAACTTGAGCGTGCCCGCCTTGGCCATCTCGTACAGCCGGTGCACGCCGGTCGTGGTCTCTTCGGTCACGCCGCGGATGTTCCTGGCCAAAGTCGCGAACCAGCCCGGCTTTTCTTCGAGCGTGCGCAGGACCAGCCCAAACAGGACTTCCTCTTCCTCATTTGACGGATGGCGCAGGAATCCCTTGTCGCCGGATTCCGCCCTGCCCCCAAGATGCACCAGAAGCGTCGCATCGCCGCCATCATCGAGAATCATGTTCGGCGTGCCGCCATCGCTCCATTCGAAGATGCGGCGCGAGAAATCCCAATATTCGGTCAGCGACTCGCCCTTGTACGCGAAGACCGGGGTCCCTGACGCCGCAACCGCCGCCGCGGCATGGTCCTGGGTCGAATAGATGTTGCACGAGCACCAGCGAATATCCGCGCCAAGCGCCTTCAGCGTCTCGATCAGCACCGCGGTCTGAATCGTCATGTGCAGCGAACCGGCGATTCTTGCTCCTCGCAGGGGCTGCTCGGCGCCGAATTCTTCCCGCGTCGCCATCAGGCCCGGCATCTCGGTTTCCGCGATGGCGATTTCACGCCGGCCCCACTCGGCCAGTCCGATGTCTTGAACGGCGTAATCGTGCTTATCCTGTGTCATCCGGGTCCTGTCATGGCTGCTAGTGTCGTGGTTTCGAAGTTCGCATGATTTCGATATAGAACCCGCTTTGCGAACTTCGAAACCGAAACGACACCAGAATGAATGGTTTGCTAGTGTTCTTTCGATTCTGAAATTCGCCCTGATGCCGATATAGAGATCAAGCGAATTTCAGAATCGGAACACTAGCGGGAACTGGGGGCGGCTATAGCAGTCGCCCGGAACGGCGGCAATCGGATATAAAGAAATGTGCATATGCCGATGTCAGGGGGCACTCGCCATTGGGCAGGCGTCCACATCCTTGCCGGTGTCGAGCAGTCTTTCGACGCGGTGACCCTCGCCACAGATCAGCGCGATCAATCCGCTGCTGCCGCCGATATGAGCGGCGCCCACCGTGATCATCGCCGTGCCCGGGCGCTGCAGCAGCGGGTCGATCATGGAGAGCCACAGGCGGTTGCGGCGGGTCACGAGGAGGTCCTCTGTTTCCGGCGAAATCCGGAAAACGCCGTTCAAATCCACGGTCAACCGCTCAATATCGCCGGCGCTCCACGCCTCGAGCAGTTCCGATGCGAAATCGCGGGTGCTCGGGAGTGTGTCGATCAGGTGCCGTAATTCGGCGATTTGCGAATCGTCACTGCCGGAAGTGAGCAGCTCCAATTGCTGCACCGGCGTTTCGAGATATTGCGACGGACGGTCATGTTCGCGGGCGAAGTTCATCACTTCATTATCGGCGCCTGTAAGCGCGGTGAGGTCGTCCGGGTGCAGATAGGCAAGGCCGAGCACGAGTGCGGCAAGCCAGGGCCGATAGCGTTCATAATCGCGCGCGTTCAGTCCGGCAGCCTGCATCACCGTGGCATAAAGTTCGAATTGGCTGGGGGTGAGCAGGCCACGGATGGATTGCCGCCGTGGCAACACTCCATATTTCAGAACAAAGGCGCGGTCTTGCGCGGTCGTGTCCTTGCCGAGCGGGACCTCGAACACGAACAGATCGGATGCATTCATCGCATCGGCAATGCGCCGGGTGATCCACGGATATCGGTTCGGCAGAATGTGAATCGACCCAAACAGATAAACGGTGCTCTCACCGGAACGGACGCGCCAGATTGCCGGGCCCGAATCAATTTCGGCCTTTGCCCCCATGGCAGCCGCGATGTGCACGAACAGCGCGCATGCAAAAGTGATCGGAACAACCGCGACTTTGCGGGTGATGCACTGCCGGCGCATGCCCACAATATAACCTGCGCCGGGGCAGCGGAAAAATCCGCTTGACTTGGTGCAGGGATAGGACTATGCTCGCCCTGAAGATTGGAATTGCGTCCGGCGCGCAAACCAGCACCGTGCGCGGGTAGTGGGTCAGTTTGAAATTTGGAGCCTATAAATTGGGCAAGTTGCCGTCCTTGACGCTGGTTGCCGCTGAGCAGCGCAAAACTGAGGCGCGAGAAACCCGTGCCGCGCTCTTCCAGCGTTGTCGCGCGGCAATTTTCTATGGATTTTTGGTGCGGTTATTGCGGCTCGTCGGGCGGCAGTTTGATAAGCCGCTCTTTGATCCATGCCGCAATCTGGTCGAACGTCATACGATGCTCTGCTACCGCAAGGACCATCGCCTCTAACTGTTGGTTCATCGTCGCGGTTGTTGGGAAAACGAGCGCGTATCCGCTTCTAAACAGCAGGACACCGAGCATCATCAGGGCTGTTCGTTTGTTACCGTCCGTGAACCCGTGGTTCATGGCGATGGACTCGACCAATGCGGCGCCCTTCTTCTCGATTCTGCGGTAATAGCCGCAGTACGGGCGTGCCAGCGCGGATTCGATGGCCGCCAGGCTGTGGATGCCGGGAAGGCCTCCGAATTGGCGCAAGACTAACTCATGCGCCGCGTACGCTTCTTCCAGTGTGACTTTATAGTGGCGAGCTATTTGTCGGCGAGCCGCTTCAGCGCCCGATTCAGGGCTTTAGACGTGCTCATGATGCTCCCCATGGACTTCTCACTAACTTTGCCGCTGGGATGACGTAGAAGACGACCAGCGGTAGCCGTTGGCCAACTTACTTTTGCGCGGCTTGCGGAAGGCTTGGCTGAGGTTTTCCCAGACACGGTTCTAATCGTTTTGCTCATGGATTGAATTTCGGTTCATTTGCAGCATTCGTCAACAGCGGCAGCCCGGTAACTGAGCTTTAAAAGCGATGCCCAAAGGACCTCACGAATGGAAACGGCCCTGCAAGATCGGGTACGGCCCTATGCTGCTTGCTTCTTGTACGGTCCCGCTTCGCGGGAGCCTGTTTTTCCAGCAGCGATTACGCAGATCACACGAAGCGGCACGCAAGTGCCCTAAATTTCAAACTGACCCACTACCCACGCGTGATCCAGATGGGCAGGCGGGCGTGATCCACCCAAAATCGCCTATGGCCGATTTCCCTGGTCGTTCCCCGACACTGCGAATTCTGACACTTCGTCTGACACTTGCAACGGGCAAAAACCCAGGATTTCCGCGGCTTCTGACGTTCTGACACTTTGAATCGGCCACGCTGTTTGTGGCGGACTCCAGCCTTGCCGAATCTGATCAGCTGTCTTCGTTAAAGCGCGCCGAAATCAATTGCCGCAACGCATCCAGCACCGCGCCGGCATCCGGCCCTTCGGCTTCAAGTTCGATGCTGCTCCCCAGCGATGCGCCCAACATCATCAGTCCCATGATCGAACGTCCCGAGACGGCGGTTTCGCCTTTCCTGACCGTGACGTCGGCCTGAAACCGGGCCACCGTCTCAACGAACTTCGCCGAAGCCCGCGCATGCAGCCCTTTTTTGTTGATGATGATCGCGGTTGCTTCCAGCTTTCCCGCAGTCACGGTTTCGGGCCCGGAGCCGACACCAGCTCCGAGGAGCCTGCACGCATATATTTGCGCCCGGACTTGATCGCTTCGTCGACCGCCTTTTCCAGCGGCACGTCGGTTCGAAGTCCGATGAGTTTGATCAGGCTGGGAAGATTGGCGCCCGCGAGGACTTCGACGTTCCCTCGCTTCAGGTGCGCCAGCGCGAGATTGCATGGCGTACCGCCGAACATATCGGTGACGAGAGCGACGCCGCCGCCGAGGTCGACCGCGTCGATTGCCGCGGTGATCTCGGCCCGCCGCTGATCCATGTCGTCCTGCGGGCCAATGCAAACGGTTTTGATATGCGTCTGCGGTCCCACGACATGCTGCACGGTCGATAGCAATTCGTCGGCGAGATGGCCGTGAGTGACAATGACAATACCGATCATTCTTCAGCCGAACCAATGGAAAAGGGGCGCAACATAGCAGTGTCCCGATTAGAAAAAAGAGCCGTCGCCGGGCAACAGCGAATCGGTCTCCATCGCAGCCGCGGCAGCCGCGATTTTCGCGGGTGTCGATGCTTCAAAGCCATTGAGCCGGAAAAGCCGCGGCGCAGCTGAAAGCCGCAAGCCATCCGGGCGGAAGAATTCGGGTTCGGGCAGCCGTGGTGGAGCGTCCTGCGTCAGCCGGACGCAGAACAGCACAGGTACGCGCCGGGCTGCCGGGATCTTCACGATTCCGATACCACGAATTTCGATATGGCCGTGCGCAGCATCCACCGACTCCGCATGGAGACGGCCCGACTCGACCGACAATGCGGATTGGTCATCTGCAAGCAGCCGCGCACCCATCGCGATCAGGCGCAGGGCAACATCTGATTTCCCGGCACTGCTGTCGCCCAACAGCAGCACGGCGGATTCCACGGACGCGCCGAAGGGCAGCGACGCGGAGGCCGGTATGACGGCGGTGGCATGGACCAATACGCGTCCCGCATTGCTTTGATTCACGCATCAACCCTTGCCAGCGGCAATTCCACGATGAAACGCGCGCCGATTCGGCGGCCTTCCGCATTGCGCTTGTTTTCGGCCCAGATGCGGCCTCCGTGGCTGGCGATGATCTGACGCGCGATCGCAAGCCCAAGTCCCGAATTCTTGCCAAAGCCATGTTCGGCAGGCCGTTCGGTGTAGAATCGCTCGAAAATGCGTTCGACGTCGGGCTCCGGAATCCCCGGTCCCTGATCCGCCACTTCGGCAATCACGCGCGTGCCGGCGATTTGCGCCGATACTTCGACGACGCCATCCTGCGGACTGAATGAGATCGCGTTATCGATCAGGTTACGGAACACCTGCCCGAGACGCTCGCTCAACCCCTGGACCACCGCCCGCGGCGCAGACTCGGCGGAGAAATGAATCCGGACGCCGTGCGGCAGGTCCATGCCGTTATATATGTCCACCATCGTGTCGAGCAGTTTGGTGATGTCCAGCGGAGCAGACTGCTCACGTGACAACTCCGCATCGAGACGTGATGCGTCGGAGATATCCGTGATCAGCCGGTCAATGCGCTTGAGATCGTTGCGCACCACCTGCGCCAGCCTCTCACGCTGCTCCGGCTCCCTCGTGCGCTCGAGCATTTCGACGGCGCTTTTCAGCGATGTCAGCGGATTCTTGAGCTCATGGGCGACATCCGCGGCAAAGCTTTCGATGGCATCGATCCGGTCGTATAGCGCGCGTGTCATGGCCGACAATGACTCCGCAAGCTCGCCGATCTCGTCGTCGCGGTCTTCCAGTGTCGGGATCGCTTCGCGGCCGCGTCGTCCCCGGCGAACCTGCTCTGCCGCCGCCGCCAGTTTCCGGATCGGTGCGGCGATGAAGCCGGCGAGATAAAGCGAGGAGAATAGTAGCGCGACGAATGCGACAAAGAACACTTCAAACAGCGCGGTGCGTTCGGCTTTGAGAATCCCGTCGATATCGCCGGATTCGGTCGTCAGCATCAGCACGCCGTAAACCGTCTGAAAGCGTTTGATCGGCACAGCGGCGGAGAGCACCAGCTCATCCTGCTCATTGACTCGCTCGCTGGTCCCGATTTCACCGTTCAGCGCTTTGTTGACCTCATCATAGACGCGCCCGTTCTGACCGGCTTCGAAATAAGGCTCGAGATTCGACAGCGGACGCACGCCGACAAGGCCGTCATAGAGGTGTTCGGCAGCAGCGGCGGCGTGGGCAAAGAACGCCGTCACCGGATTGGTCGAATCGGGTGGCGGCAGAACAGCGGTGCTCACAACATTGCGGGGCAACAGATTGCGGGTGTCGATTTGCAGCCGGCCCGCGGTGGAATAGACGCGCGCGCGCAGATCTG
>JAGWSK010000286.1 GCA_028869355.1 Alphaproteobacteria bacterium
CCAGCATGGCCTGGACGTCGTCTTATAGCCTGCCCGACGAAACGCCGGCGACGATTCCGGTCGATCTGATCACGGTCGCCGATGTCACCAATGTGGCTCCGGCACAGCCCGATCCGCCCAAGGTGCAACCCCTGCCCGATCCGCAACCGCCGCCGCTGCCGCCCGTGGTTGCACCGCCACCCGACGAAGCTGAATTGGCTCCCGAACCGGACAAACCGCTCCCCAAACCCGAACCGGAAAAAGAACTGTTGGCCAAGGCACCCGAGCATCCGGTGCGGCCGAAACTGAAGCCCACGCGCGAGAAGCCGCAGAAATTCGATGTCGATTCCGTGCTGGCTTTTCTCGACAAAAGCGCGCCGCAAACCCCGCCCGCCCCTGCGCCGGCAGTGAAAAAAGCCGAAGTGCCCATGCAGGGATTGGGCGCCCAGGACGCTTTCACGCTTGATATAAAGGACGCGCTGCTGGCGCAGATGCGGGAATGCTGGAATGTCCCGGAGGGCGCGCCCGATCCCGAAAAGCTCATTGTGCAGGTGCGCGTATTCCTGACGCCGGATGGCCGCCTTGCGCAGCCGCCGCAACTGGAAGCCGCGACGCGTACCGCAGCCGCCTCAAATCCCTATATGCGTGCCGCTGCGGAAGCAGCCTTGCGCGCCGTCAATGTTTGCGAACCCTACAAGCACTTACCCAGCGAAAAATACCAGGTCTGGCGCGAGATCGTCATGACCTTCGATCCCAGCAAGATGATCGGCCGATAGAAGCAGGACGGAAAAAAATGGCAGTTCAGTTGTTTGCGTATTTTCGCCGTGCGCCCCGCGCATTCATCATGGCAGCATTGCTCGCGCTCGCCGGCCTGCATGCTGGTGCGGCCAATGCGGCGCTCCAGATCACACTCAATCAGGGCGTCACCGAGCCCATCCCTCTGGCGATTCCCGATTTCCTCGGCAATTCGACTCAAAATCGCGATATCGCCGGCGTTGTCCGTGCCGACCTTGAGCGTTCCGGCCTGTTCAAGGCGCTCAATCCCGCCTCCTTCATCGAGAAGATCAGCGACATCAACGCGCCGCCGCATTTCGCCGACTGGCGAACCATTCAGGCGCAAGGGTTGGTAACCGGTCAGGCGACGATGCAGGCCGATGGAAGACTTAAGGTGGAATTCCGCCTCTGGGATATTTTCGGTGAGACCCAGATGGTTGGGCTGCAATACACCACGACGCCCGAGAATTGGCGGCGCATCGCACATCTGGTCTCAGATGCGATTTACGAGCGCATCACCGGCGAGAAAGGCTATTTCGACACCAGGGTCGTGTTCATTTCGGAATCCGGACCGAAGCTCAACCGCCGCAAGCGGTTAACGGTCATGGATGAGGACGGAGCCAATCCGGTCTTCCTGACCCAGGGTGACTATTTGGTGCTGACGCCGCGCTTCAACCCAACGGCGCAGATGATCGCCTATATGTCTTACATTCAGGGTAAGCCACGGGTTTATCTGTTCGATCTCGAAACCGGGCGGCAGGAAATGCTGGGCAATTTTCCCAATATGACGTTCTCACCGCGGTTTTCGCCGGACGGAAAAAGCGTCGTGATGGCGCTCGAGAATAACGGCGCCTCGAATATTTACATGATGGATTTGGCCACGCGCGCGGTCAAACGGCTGACCAACGACCCGGGAATTGACACTGCGCCGTCGTTTGCGCCTGACGGCAAGCAAATCGCATTCGAATCAAACCGCGGTGGCTCGCAGCAGATTTATGTCATGAATTCCGACGGAACCAATGTTCACCGGATCAGCTTTGGCGCCGGCAAGAACGGCACACCGGTTTGGAGCCCGCGCGGCGACCTGGTCGCCTTCACCAAGATCACCCCTGAATCCCTGGCCGTGTGCGTGATGCGGCCGGACGGATCGGGTGAGCGGCAGTTGACGCATGGCTGGCAGGATGAAGGACCGACCTGGGCACCGAATGGCCGCGTGCTGATGTTTACCCGGACACTGCAATCCGGCGCGAACGGGGCTGGCGGCGGTTCGCAGATCTGGTCAATTGATATTACGGGACACAATGAGCGGCGGGTGATATCGCCCGGGGATGCATCCGATCCGGCATGGTCGCCACTGATTCAATAGCCGGCAAATTAAAAGATGTGAGGCAGCTTCATTGAAATGTTGAGGTTCGGTCCAGTATTTTCTGTCACGAATCATCACTCGCATTCGACGAGGAGAACGTAAAAATGAAACTACTGTTCAAAGCGGCAGCGCCGGCCTGTCTGACAATGACTCTTCTGCTCGCGGCTTGCGGCGGCAACAAAATGGCGCCGATGATGGCCCCGGCGCCGCCGCCGCCGGTCACACCCGCGCCACCTCCCCAGCCCCCTGCACCACCGCCACCGCGGCCGATCGCGCCGGTGCAACAATCGATTATCCCGGGCAGTGTGCAGGACTTCCAGGTCAATGTCGGGGATCGGGTGTTCTTTGCCTTTGACAAGTCCGATCTTGACGATCGTGCCCGTGCGGTCCTGCAAAAACAGGCAACGTGGTTGCAGCGCTATGGAACGGTGGTTCTCACAATCGAAGGCCACAGCGACGAACGCGGCACGCGCGAATACAATATTGGCCTCGGGGCACGCCGGGCGCAGTCCGTGAAGGACTATCTGACCGGCCTCGGTGTTTCGACCGCGCGCCTGGAAACCATTTCCTATGGCAAAGAGCGCCCGGTCTGCATTGAATCGACCGAGGGATGCTGGGCCCAGAACCGTCGTGGCGTGTCTGTGATAAAGAGTGGCTCGGTGTCCTGAGGCATGCCAGGGGTTTTCCGCCGAAGCATGTCCCCGGCCTGAACGGGGATGGCTACCGGC
This sequence comes from Alphaproteobacteria bacterium, assembly GCA_028869355.1. GTDB lineage: Bacteria > Pseudomonadota > Alphaproteobacteria > Micropepsales > Micropepsaceae > CAIYRG01. Next base: position 2,848 of record JAGWSK010000286.1, read on the forward strand.
TCCGTCTTCGTTCAAGACTTCGGCGGACCAAGTGTCCGATTGCTCGCCCGCCGAAGCTTTATGCGTAGGCGGGTCGGCGTAGAAAACGCGTCAATTAAAAAAAGCCCAGATATTTGGCGATTCGAAGAAATCACCAAATGTCTGGGCAAGCCGCAATTCGACCAAGTTTTGCGGTAAGGTTTTCTGCGCATTCAGGGCAAGAGGCGACGATGACGGCACTGCACCGGCAATGGACCAACTGGGCTGGCGCATTACTGATCGCGGCAGCACCGATTCAAATCGCAGCCGCCGCGCCCGCCCCGGCGACTGCCGGCCCCAGCACTGCTGAATACAACCAGCTCGTCGTCAGGCTGCAGCGGCTTGAACGCGACATGCGCGATGTCGAAGCGGCTACCTTCCGCAAGCCGCCCGGCGACAAAGTTGACGCGCCGCCGCCGGTCGATATGCCTCCGGCTGCCGAAGCGCCGCCGCCGGTCATGCCCGACCTCAATCCACTGCTGCGCAGGATTGACGAACTGGAAGAGGGCTTGGGCCGGGTGACCGGGCAGATGGAACTGTTGGGCCATCAGGTCGATCAGCTGACGCAGAAAGCCGACCGGCTGCAAAAGCAACTCGACCTGCAAGCCGCTGCGCGCGCGAAAGCGGAAGCCGATGCACAGACCGCGGCACCAGCTTCACCACAAGCGGCCAATCAGGTTGCGTCCGTGGACAAACCATCTGCCCCAGCGGGCGATTCCGGTCTGGCCAAACCGCCGGGGGTGCTCGGCACCATTCCCGCCGGTTCAACGCTTCCCACGCCGGATAACACTGATCCCAGGAAGCAGTTCGATGCCGCCATGGCATTACTGGCCCGCGCGAAATATGACGAGGCGAGTGATGCATTTCGCACCTTCGTGGATACCCATCCGGATGAGGACCGCGCGCCCGATGCGCTGTATTGGTCGGGTGATATTGCCTATTCGACCAAGAAGGATTTTCCCACCGCAGCCCGCGATTTTGCTGAGCTGCTCAAGAAATATCCCAAGGCCCAGCGCGCGCCCGATGGCATGCTGAAGCTCAGTCTGGCGCTGTTTGAAATGGGGCAGAGCAAGGAAGCCTGCGCCGCAGTCGCCGCCCTGCCCGCCAAATATCCGGATGCGCCCCCCGGCACCCTGGCGCGGGCCAAGAGCGTGCGGGATGAAAAAAAGTGCAAATAGGCGGGCCGAATCCGTAGACGGCCGCTTCGCTTCTGTCCTGGCGAAGCTCAATTTCCGGCCGCAAGCGACATGGGCCATTGCCGTCTCCGGCGGAGGAGATTCCATTGCCTTGATGCATCTGGCGGCGGGATGGGCGAAAAGCAATCATGTGCCACCGCCCCGGGTGCTCACTGTTGACCATGGTTTGCGGCCAGGGTCAGGCACGCATGCCAATTGCGTAAAGGCTTGGGCGGAAGCGCGCGGCTTGAACGCGGCCATCTTGCGCTGGACCGGAGCAAAACCCCGCAGCGGAATCGAAGAGAAAGCCCGCATCGCCCGCTATAAGTTGATGGGCCAGTGGTGTTCCGCCCACCACACGAACTGGCTTCTGCTTGGCCATACGAAGGACGACCAGGTCGAGAATTTTCTCCTGCGGCTCGGCCGTGGCAGTGGCGTCGATGGCCTTTCGGCCATGCAAGCTGCCGTTCCGCTGCCCGCCCCCAGCTTCCCGGCGGTCACGCTGCTTCGCCCGCTGCTTGGCTTCACCCGGGCGGAATTGCGGGCCTGGCTCATCGAGCGCCGAGAGAGCTGGCTCGAAGACCCGATGAATGACGATGATAAATTCGCGCGCACGCGGGTTCGCAAACTCCTTCCACTGCTGGCCGAAGCCGGGATTCCATCGGAGAGAATCGCGGCCGCGGCGGGCCATTTGAGCCGCGCCCGGCAAGCGCTGGAGGAAAAGACGAGGGAATTCCTGCAACGGCATGCGAATTTCGACGGTGGCGTAGCCTTGCTCGATGGCGCAGCCCTGGGCGAGGCTCCGCGCGAGATCGGCTTACGGGCCTTGTCGGATACATTGCGGAACATCGGAAAATCCCCCTATCGGCCCAGATTTGAGCGGCTGGAGCGGCTTTTCGAGGCGGTGGTCTCTGAGGATTTTCGGGCCGGGACTTTGGCTGGCTGCCGTGTGGTCAGGGCGTCAAAAGCGCGGGCCGCATTTGGTTTGCGAACAATCGCAATTGCTCTGGAGCCGCCCAGGAAGTCACGAATCCGGGCGGCAGGTGCTGGGACACTGCCGTAGATTCGGCACATTTCCGGCATTTATTTTGCGGATTATTCCAGCACCCGCTGGCAAGAGTCCGGGGGAGCCCCTATCTGTTGGACGATTGGCCGCGTATCGGCGTTATCCATACTGACGCGCGGAAAAGAGGCTGGCATTGAACAATTTTAGAAATCTGGCGCTGTGGATCATAATCGCGCTGCTGCTGGTCGCGCTGTTTAACCTCTTCCAGGGCCCGGCGCAGCGTCAGGGACGCACCCAGATCGCATTCAGCGAATTCAACCAGCAAGTGCTCTCGGACCAGATCAAGTCCGTCAATATGTCGGGCAATCATATCGACGGTCAGTTCCGAAATGGCACCCAGTTCGCAACCGATATTCCAGAAGACCCGGGCCTGACCCAGCGCTTGCTCGACCATAACGTCGAAATCAAAGTCCGTCCCGAGGGCGACAACATCACCTTGCTATCGGTGTTCATCAACTGGTTCCCGATGCTGCTGTTTGTCGCCGTCATGATTTTCCTGATGCGGCAGATGCAGGCCGGGGGTGGAAAAGCCATGGGGTTCGGCAAGAGTCGGGCCAAAATGCTGACCGAACGACAAGGACGAGTGACATTTGAAGACGTCGCGGGGGTCGACGAAGCCAAGGAAGACCTTGTTGAAATTGTCGACTTCCTGAAGGACCCGCAGAAATTCCAGAAATTGGGCGGCCGCATTCCCAAGGGCGTGCTGCTGGTTGGCCCGCCGGGCACCGGCAAGACGCTGCTTGCGCGTGCGATTGCCGGCGAAGCCAATGTGCCGTTTTTCACCATTTCGGGCTCCGATTTCGTCGAAATGTTTGTCGGTGTCGGCGCCAGCCGCGTGCGCGACATGTTCGAGCAGGCGAAGAAGAACGCGCCCTGCATCGTCTTCATCGATGAGATTGATGCGGTCGGACGTCACCGTGGCGCTGGACTTGGCGGCGGCAATGATGAACGCGAACAGACGCTCAACCAGTTGCTGGTCGAAATGGATGGCTTTGAAGCCAATGAAGGCGTCATCCTGATCGCAGCCACCAATCGGCCGGATGTGCTCGATCCGGCGCTGCTGCGCCCGGGCCGTTTCGATCGCCAGATCGTGGTGCCCAATCCGGACCTGTCGGGCCGCG
>JAGWSK010000287.1 GCA_028869355.1 Alphaproteobacteria bacterium
AGCAAGCACGCCACGACATTCCGTATAAAGAGCGGCGTCAAGGACGGGCGGGTGGTCGCGCGTTCCTGCGAGGTGTTCTGGAACGGCGGCGCCTATGCCGATATCGGCCCGCGGGTGGCCCAGAAGACGGGGTTCACGGCGGCCGGTCCCTATGACATCGAAAATGTCAGCATCGATTCGATGGAGGTTTACACCAACCGCCCGCCCGCCGGCGCGCTGCGCGGCTTTGGCGTGCCGCAACTGGTCTGGGCCTATGAGTGCCACACCGACCTGATCGCGCGCGAACTGGGCATTGATCCGGTCGAATTCCGGCGCCGGAATATCCTGCGCGACGGGCGGCCGCACGCGACCGGCACGACAATGAAGAACGCGGCCGTCGACAAGGTCCTGGACCGCATTGCCGAACAGATGAACTGGCAGGCACCATTCGACCGCGGCAGCGGCCGGTTGCGGCGCGGCCGCGGCATCGCAATCGGGATCAAGGCTTCAATCTCGCCGACGACATCCGGCGCGATCGTCAATATTTCCGCCGACGGCAGCATTGTTCTGTACACGAACACGATCGACATGGGGCAGGGCTCGGACACTGCCATGGCGCAGATCGTGGCCGAGGTGCTGAATATCGAGACCGAACAGGTCCGGGTCGTGCACGGCAATACCGATGTTGCGCCCTATGACATGGGCACGCTGGGTTCGCGCTCGACATTTCACATGGGCAATGCGGTGCGGCGGGCGGCCGAAGATACGCGCGAAAGGCTGGCGGCATTGGCGGCAGAAGCCGGATTGCCGGCCGGCACCAATTACGATGTGCGCGAACTGTTCCGCAAACGCTATGGCATGCAGGCGGGAAACGTGATCGGCACCGGGATTTATGTGCCGTCCTACACGCCGCCGGATCCGGCCACCGGCCAATCGCCCAATGTGACTCCGTTCTGGATGGTCGGCGGCACGGGGGCCGAGGTCGAGGTCGATACCGAAACCGGTCATGTGCGCGTGCTTCGCCTGGTGAATGCCGCCGACGCGGGCAAGCCGGTGAATCCGAAAATCTGCAAGACCCAGATTTCCGGCGGCGCGATCATGCAGCTCGGCTTTACGCTGTCTGAGGATATGGTGTTCGACGGCGGCCAGGTGACGAATGCGTCGTTCGCCGATTACAAGATTCCCGGTATTCGCGACATACCGGTGATGGAAGCCGAAGTGGTCAGTGCGATCCAGGAGACCGGGCCATTTGGCGCAAAGGGCGTGGGGGAAACTGCAACGTTCGGCGTTTCGCCGGCCATCGCCAATGCCATCCATGACGCGGCCGGCGTCCGGGTGATGGACCTGCCGATCAAGGCGGAACGCCTGCTGCGTGCGATGCGCGAGGCAGAGGGCCGGCCGCTGGGGAATGAAGAGTGAGCACGCGTCGCGAGATTCGCCTCAACCTGAATGGCCACGCCGTGCGCACAACTGTCGAGACGCACCGTAACCTGGTCGAGATGCTGCACGAGTTTGGGCTTTTCGGTGCGCGGGAAAGCTGCGGCCAGGGATTGTGCGGTTGCTGTACGGTTATTGTTGATGGGACTGCGGTTTCGGGCTGCCTGTATCCGGCCGTTGCGGCAGACGGAAAGCGGGTCACGACGATCGAACATCTCGATTCGGATGGCGTGTTGTCGCCGGTACAGCAGGCATTCATCGAGAGTGGAGCGTTCCAGTGCGGCTTTTGTACCCCGGGATTTATTCTGATGACGGAGCAATTGCTCGCACAGAATCCTGACCCCGACGAGGACACCATCCGCCACTACCTGTCGGGAAACCTGTGCCGCTGCGCTGCTTATCCGGAAATCATTGATGCGGTCAGGCTTGCGGCCCGGCTAAGGGCAAGCGCAATCGGACGCAATTCCGCCGAATAAAAACATCGGCGACTTGGCACAGTCTCGGCTGATTGCTCAGGGCGCGGTGCAGACAAAATTCGCTTCGTCGTCCGTGCTTCCAGTTCCCTTGTATCGGGCCACTTGCGGATAGGCACAGAGCGGACGGGTCCGCACCGGTTTGCCACCTGTCATATGCGCAGCGGAGATTCGTTCTGGCGCCTCTCCGGTTTCGATCCAATGGTCGAGCGAGGCCACCGCATCGAAGTCATCGGTTGCACCTTCACCCCCGCGGCAGTGGCCCATCCCGGGCACCATGAACAGGCGCGTGGACGAGGAAGCGTTCCTGGTCTGCTTTTGCACGGCTTCAAAATAGTCGATTCCGCCTTGCGGTGAGATCTGCGGGTCACTCCATCCGTGATAAAAGACGATTTTGCCGTTGTGCCGCGTGAATGCGGACAGGTCTGCGGTGGTAACGCTTTCCAGCTCGTCGGCTTTTTTTGCAGCGGCAAGGTCCTTATCGGCGTCGAAGCTGTGCCAGTCCCATTTGGCATCTTTGTAGATGACGTATTTGAAATTGTCGGCGCCTCGCGGATTCGCATCCGGTCCGGCAAGCGCCCCCCAGCCCAACTCGCTGGTCGGTAGCAGTCCCGGATAGAAATTCACGCCGTCGGCTTTCGCCGGACTCATGAGGCGCTTTGCCGACTGCACCTGCGCCGGCGTCAGGCATGAAGCATTGTCCGCCCCTTTGCATGTGAGCGCGGCAACGTCGAAATGGCAGGCCTTCGGGTTTGTAACCAACCCATCTTCGACACCGTCAAGCTTGTCACAAGCAGCTATGACGGCCTTATGAATCGTCGAGAATTTCTCATTGGGAATGACGGCGGCGGGATCTTTGTGAATCGCAACCGTGACGGAAAGGTCCCACGAATCGTGGACGGATCGCGGATTGGCCGGATCGCCCGCGACAATTCCATCAAAATCGCTTGGGTAGCGGGTCGCCTCCATCAGGCCCTGCCGGCCGCCGGTCGAACAGCCATTCCAATAGGAGCGTTTCGGGGCGCTGCCATAATAGCCGGCGACAATCGCCTTGGCCTGCACAGTCATTTCGTGCTCGGAGCGGTAGAGGAAATCGATCAGCTTTTCCCGGTGGCCCTCGACGAAGCTGCCGTTTCCAACAGTGTGTCCGGTATCCGTTGAAGTTGTGCCATATCCGTTGCGGAGCGCCTTCGCCATGGCTTCGTAGCTGATGGTTCCTGCCCATCCGCCATTGCCGACGGCCTGGAATTTTCCATTCCAGTTTGCCGCCGGCATCCAGACTTCGATTTTGATGTTGGAGTCCGGGGTGGGAGTCAGTGTGGCGGCGACGCGGCAGAAAGCCGGAAGATCTTTGTACGTCTGATTACGACCGCCAGGCCGCGCCGGGGGAATCGAAAAGTTTCCGGCGGGAATGTTTTGCGCTGAATCGATTTTAGCATGGGAGAGCGACAGCCCGGACAATGATGCACACGAATCGGCTGCCGCGGGGGCAGATGCCGTGGTGAGCGAGATTGCAGCAGGAATGGCCGGCAAAAGTGCGGCCAGAAGCAGTTTTTTCCGCACGAAACTTCCTCCCCAAACCAACCAGCCGAAAACTAACATAACTGAACATGATCGATCCATAGCTCCACGGCTGCGCGCATCTTTTCGCGCGCCTTGCACGGAAGTGCTCCCAATATCACGAGCGTGTATAGTGGGTGGTATGGGTGCAGCGTTGTGGCGCGCGACGGTTGTGGTTCATCGCTATCTCGGGATAGCGGTGGGCGCACTCATGCTGATGTGGTTCGCCTCGGGCATGGTGATGATGTACGTGCCCTATCCGCAGCTTTCTCCGGCGCAGCGGCTGCAATTGCTGGCGCCCATATCACCCGTTCAGTGCTGCGCGGCCTCTGCGATCCGGCTGAAGGACGACGAACCGATAGCCGCGATGCAGATCGAAATGCGGCTCGGCCGGTTGATCGCGCGCATCCTCCCTGAAGGGCGGCCGCCATTTTTTGGCGCGCTTGATGATGGCCCCCCGCTTGCGGCCGGCGCCGCACAAGCGAGGGCCATCGCGCTCAATGTAGCGCCGCGCATCACCGGGCGGAGCGCAAAGATCATTTCGGCGGACATCCTGGACCGTGACCAGTGGACGGTCGCCGAGGATTATGAATTCGAACGGCCGCTGTACCGTTTCGGCTTCGACGATGGACGGCACACGCAGGTCTATGTCTCGGGCGGTTCAGGCGACGTGGTGCTGTTTACCACGCGAGCCGAGCGTTTCTGGAACTGGTTTGGGGCGGTGCCGCACTGGCTCTATTTCACTCAACTGCGCAGCAACGGCCCGCTGTGGTCGAAGATCGTCATCTGGACATCGATTGCCGGCGGATTCCTCACGCTCATCGGATTATATATCGGCATCAGCCAGTTCCGGCGTGGTCCACGCATTTCGCCGTATCGCGGCTGGAATTGCTGGCATCATCTGGCGGGACTGGTTTTTGGCGTGTTGACGCTGACCTGGGTGGTGAGCGGCACGATTTCGATGAATCCCTGGGGCTTTCTGGAAGGGGGCGGCGGCAACGAGCGCGCTGCTCTCGGGGGTGATCCCCTGCCGTGGAGCGCCTGGCGCGATTCACTTGCGCGCCTCAAGGATGATGCTGCTTTGGCCGGC
>JAGWSK010000288.1 GCA_028869355.1 Alphaproteobacteria bacterium
ACAGTCACCGCGCCCGGAATGCTGGCGAGTCATTATGCACCCGGGGCGCGCTTGCGCTTGAACGCAATCGACATCGCGCAGGGCGAAGCATTGCTCGCATTCGGCGAGACCACTCTAAACGCCGGCGTCATCTTCAATCTCAGCCCCTCCGGTGATTTGCGCGAGGCTGCAGCCAATCTCTTTGGGATGTTGCGCCAGATTGACGACATGGGTGTCGACGCCATTGCCGTCATGCCGATTCCGGATACGGGCCTGGGCGAAGCGATCAATGATCGCCTGAGGCGAGCTGCGGCGCCCAGGGAATGTCATCATGACCGCACTTGATCACGACGTCGCGGCGCAACTGAAAGACGCCGCCGGAGCGGAAGGGTGGAGCGAAGATCAGGGCGAAATCGCACCTCACTTAAGTGAGTGGCGCGGCAGATGGCAGGGTAAAACATCTCTCCTGCTGAAACCGGATAACACCGCTGCGATCGCGCGCATTCTGATGATTTGTAATCAGACACGAACCGCCATCGTCCCCCAGGGCGGGAATACCGGGCTTGTCGGCGGTCAAATTCCGGCCTCGGGCGAAGTGCTGCTTTCATTAGAGCGAATGAACCGGATCCGGCGCGTGTCCGCAGATGAAAACCTGCTGGTCGCCGAAGCCGGCGTCGTGCTGGCCGAAGTGCAACGGGTCGCAACCGGTGCCGGACGGCTATTTCCATTGAGTCTTGCCGCTGAGGGCTCCTGTACCATTGGTGGAAATATCTCCACCAACGCCGGCGGTGTTCATGTTTTGCGCTACGGAATGATGCGCGATCTGGTTCTCGGCCTCGAGGTCGTGCTGGCGAATGGCAGCACTCTCGATCTCATGAAGGGTCTGCGTAAGGACAATACCGGCTACGATTTGAAACAACTGTTCATTGGTGCAGAGGGAACGCTCGGCGTCATCACGGCGGCAATGCTGAAACTTGTCCCGCAACCGGCATCCTGCGTAACCGTCCTTACCGCCATTTCGGGCGTCTCATCCGCTCTGCCGATCCTGAATGAACTGCAATACGAATCGGGCGGCCAGGTTCAGGCATTTGAAATCATGCAGCGCCGGGCCATAGAACTCGTACTGCGCCAAATTCCCGGAACTTCCAACCCGCTGCCCGGCACCCACGAATGGCTGCTGCTGATTGAAATCGGAAATTCCGCGGCCCTCGATTCCACGCACGCTACGGAACAGGTGTTGTCGCGCGCGATCGACCATGGTTTGGCAAGTGATGCGGTATTTGCCAACAGCCTGAAGCAACGAGAAGAGCTTTGGCGCTTACGCGAATCCATTCCGGAGGCCCAGCGCAAACAGGGACGATCGATTGCCAACGATATCTCCGTGCCGCTCGCACGGCTTGGCGAGTTCGTGGACATGGCCGAAGCGGCGGTTCGCGGCGTCCTTTCGCAAGCAGTATGCATGACATTTGGTCATGCCGGCGACGGCAATTTGCACTTCGCAATCCTGGCGCCGGAGCACCAGGACGCACTCATTTCCGCGCAGCGCGAAATGGAAGACGCCGTTCATGAATGCGTCTGGCGGTTGAACGGATCAATCTCCGCCGAACATGGTATCGGCGTTGCAAGGCGTGAAGCGTTCGCGCGTCAGAAGCAGGTCGAGGAAATCAGGACCATGGCGGCGCTCAAGCGCGCGCTTGATCCCAATAACATACTTAATCCCGGAAAATTACTGTCCGCCGGGCTGCCCTGACGGCGGTTCGACTTTGAGCAGCGTCATGTCGAATACAAGTGTCTGGTTGGGCGGAATGACACCACCCGCTCCTGCCTCTCCGTACCCGAGATTCGCCGGGATCACCAGTTGCCACTGATCGCCTTCCTTCATCTTCTGCAATGCTTCAACCCAACCCGGAATCAATTGGCCCGCGGGAAACGTGGCGGTTTTTCCCGGCTGCGTCTCGTCGAACACCATTCCGTTGATCAGTTGGCCGCGGTAGGTCACCGTCACCAGATCATTTGGCGTCGGCGATTTTCCGGTCCCCGATTTGATGACCTGGTATTGAAGCCCACTTGGCAGTGTCATCACTCCGGCGCGCTTGGCGTTGTCAGCGAGAAATTGCTGATTCGATTCGGGGCTGAGATCCTTGGCGACCGGCAATTGCGTGGGAGCCGCTGAGCCGCCTGCCGCAGGCGCGTCAGGTGCAGCATTGCTCTGCTGATTTTCCGGATTGTTTTGATTGCAGCCGGCGAGGCAGACTGCGCTTAAGCACAGCACCGCAATTGCAGTTTTGATGGAAATGGCCATGGTTGCTTTCCTCCCCGGATGTAACCTTCTTAGCCGTAAACGCGGGAACTGGAAAGTTGCCGCAATTCGAAGCATTTTCCGCGCAAATGACCGCCTGTCCGGCCTGCGAAATTGGCAAACAACGCGAAACCGGCGCGGTTTCTTTTCGCAGCATCAGTGTCGTGGCCCGGCAATTCAGACGGCGGCCGAATGCCCGCACATTGTGAATTGCGGAAACCGAAACGACACTGGGATCAAAGAGTTGCTGGCGTCCATGCGGTCCTGAAACCGGCATGGACGCGGATATAGGGATCAAGCGAATTTCACGATCGGGACACCAGGCAAAACTCTCCAAAGTTATTGGTCGGCTAGAAGATGGAACAAAACACAAGGCGCCTTCCCCAGTCACCGATTGCCGGTGTCGGCGCGGTGATCAGCAACGACGCGGGACAAGTCCTGCTGATACGCCGCGGCGAACCGCCGCGCCTTGGGCAGTGGAGCATCCCGGGCGGGAAACTCGAATGGGGGGAAAGCCTCAAGGAAGGGCTGCGGCGCGAAATCCGCGAGGAAACCGGTCTGGTCATCGAGATCGAACGGCTCATCGATGTCGTCGACTTGCTGACCCGGGATGCGGCCGGCGGTGTGATCGGACATTACGTTCTCATCGACTTCAAAGCGGTTCATGTTTCCGGAGAATTGCGTGCGGGTAGCGACGCTGCAGAGGTCCGCTGGGTCGACCCTGCGACACTGGATCAATATGCCCTATGGGACGAAACCCGCCGGGTGATCGTTGCGGGATTGGGAAAAAGCTGAAATTGCGCATCATCTTCGTGCATCGCACCGTTGTCGATTACACCGTGGAAACGCCCTACCTGCACGCTGTCGGTGGAACGGAGGCGGCCATTTCCTATCTCGCCGCCGAGCTTGCACGCGTTGGTCACTCCGTGGTCCATCTGGCCAATACTTCCGCTCCCGGTACGTATCTCGGTGTTGAGTGCCTCAATCACCATTCGGCGTTTGGGGCCGCCGTGCTGAACGAAGCGGACATCGCCGTTATTGCCAATGAAGCGATCGGCGCTCAGTTGCGCGATATGGGCGTGCGCCGGCCACTCGTGCTCTGGGTGCATCATGCCGACGATCAGCCTCCGATCGAGCCGCTGGAATTCTCGCGCGAACGAAGAGCGTGGTCGGGATTTGCCTTCGTCAGTCAGTGGCAAATGGACGAGTTCTGCCGGATTTACTGGCTGGCGCGGGAGCGCGCGAAGGTGATGCGCAACGCCATCGCACCGCCTGTGGCCGCAGCCACTCCGGGCACGCCGTGGTATTCGCGCCGCTCGCCGCCGGTGCTTGTCTACACCAGTGCACCTTACCGCGGGTTGAGTGAACTGTTGAAAGCGTTTCCGCGCGTGCGCCAGCAAATTCCCGAAGCCAGTTTACGGATTTTCGCCGGTCTTTCGACGACCCGCGGCGGTCCGGCAGACAACCGCTACGCGGATCTCTACCGTCAATGCCTGTCTATGGACGGTATCGACTATGTGGGACCAGTGCCGCAACCGGAGCTCGCGAAAGCACTCGCGGCGGCTGATATGCTGGCCTATCCCTGCACCTATCCAGAAACATCATGCATTGCCGCGCTCGAGGCCCTGGCCATGGGCGCCGGCGTGGTGACAACACGATTGGCGGCCTTGCCGGAAACGCTCGCAGGGCATGGCGTGCTCGTGGAACCAGGCGACGATGCCGATCTGCTGGCGGTCAGATTTGCCGCCGCATTGGTTGGGACTCTGAAATCGCAGCGGCTGTTGCCTGCGGCGGCGGCGGCGCGCAGAGAGGCAGCCATTTCCTATGTGCGGCAAAACTATCTCTGGCCGCAGCGGGCGCGCGAATGGGAGAATTGGCTTACCGGCATGGCTCAATAAATCAGTTCACGCAAGCCGCGTTGCCAAATTGCCGAGCACCACAACACCGAACAGCGTTACGGCAGCGCCGAAGAAGCGGTTGATGCTGCGCATGACGCCCATATTGATGCGGCGATGGAAAATGCCGACGATTGTTGTCAGCGTAAACCACCAGATGGTCGAACCGGCAATCACGCCTGCCACCGTAATCGCCGCGTCAAGGAACCGGGTCTGGCGTCCCGCCAAACTTCCCAAACCGGCAAACAGGGCCGTAAATCCGATCAAAGTCGCGGGATTGGTGATGGTCAGCGCGAAGGTCGAGAGGATCGTCCGGGTCAGCGACGAGGCGGCTTTGTCTTTGACCGGAATGCCTTCGGAATCGCACAGCAGTGCGACATCGGCGCCGAAAATGTGCAATCCAAAGCCGATCAGCATCACACCGCCGGCGATTTCCAGAATGGTTGCATAGCCTTCGATCCAGCGCGTGATCGCGGTAACTCCGAAGGCGGTCAGAATGGCAAACACGCCGTCGCCCAGCGCCGCACCCAGGCCGGCAAAAAATCCGTTCAACGGCCCGTAAAAGAAAGTGCGGCGTATACAGATCAAATTGACCGGGCCGATCGGCGCCGCGACTATGAGTCCGATAACAATTCCACCGGCAATGAGTATCAAAAAATTCATTCAGGACTATCCGTAGCAGGAAATTCGAATCGGACGCAGAATTGTTGCACGACAGCTGGCACACGCGGCATCGGAGTGCCAGCAGGCGGTGAGTATTGCGTCACGCAAACCCCGCCATGATGTCAAGGCTTGACCGGAAAAACCGACTCCATGGAGGATTGCAAGGTCATGTTTACGGTTGCAGTGGCAGGATGGTCTGTCCTCAACGTGCGGAGGCGGAACCCTGTGGGAACTATTGGGAACACAAAAAACTTTATGAAAAGAGTGTCAAAGCGAGAGACCGTCATATGAGCGACCTGCTACGTCAGATGAAGGGATATCGGCTGACAACGGCAGAAATCCTGTATCACCGGCCGGACCATCCCGCCCTCCTGCAAAGCTATGTTTGGCAGGAATACGATATCGCACCGCGCTTTCCGGTCCTGAACAAGTTTCTGCATTTTTGGGAACGCAATCTGGATGGAAAGCTGCATTCAGTCTGGGTCGCTGCGACCGGGATCATCGCGCCTGCCGAATTGAAGTATTGCGATGGACAATTCACGCTGCAGTGACAACGGTGCGGGCGAAACGCGATCAGGCCTGTAACGTCTCGAATACATCCATGCCGGACCGAACGTGCTCAACGTGGATGCGGTGCCACAGCGCAAAAAATAAAAGAATCCAGCAGGCATTGCCTTCATGCTTTCCACCGCGATCGCCAAAGGCCGAAAACAGTCTGCGGACTCGGTCCGGAATGCATAACTCGGCGATTCCGCTCGAGGCTGCAATGAGCCCGGCCAGATCGCGTGCACGCGGCTGAATCCATTCGGCAACCGGAACGGTAAAACCACGCTTGGGCGCAAAGGGCTGTGCCGCGGGAAGATTCACCGCCAGCCATTTGCGCAGCAGATATTTGCTGTTGCCCCCTGAAATCTTCAGGCCGTCAGGCAAACAGAATCCCGCCGCGCCGGCGACGGGATCCAGGAGAGGCGTCCGGCCTTCCAACCCGTGTGCCATCAGACAACGGTCGAGCTTCACCAGCAAATCGTTGGGAAGCCAATCGGCGCAATCAAGCGCCTGGGCCCGTTGCAGCGCGTCGAGATCCGACATTGCCAGCCGCCGCTCCGCCGCGGCCACTCCCTCCCGCCAATGATGCGTCTGATCGCGTAAAACACCCAGCCCGTCGAAGAATCCACGTTTGCGCATCACCCGGCCGCCGAGAAACGGTGACCGCAGCAGTGTGCGATAACGGCTATATCCCGCGAAAATCTCGTCGCCACCTTCCCCGGTCAGCACAACCTTCAGGTCCGTTGCCGCCTCAGCCGCGAGAAACCAGGTTGGTACGATCGCATAATCGGCGACGGGATCATCGATTGCCGCGATAATCGCCGGCAGATGTCGCCAGAATTGCCTGCCGGTCACTTCTACTTCGAGATGTTCAGCGCCGGCGGCGCGCGCGACAGCTTTGGCATGTTCGCGCTCATCATGAGCAGCCGTGCCGGGAAAACCCGCGGTGAATGCCCGCACGGGCGATTCATTCAGACGTGCCATGCAGGCCAGAATCGCTGAGGAATCGATCCCGCCAGACAGAAATAATCCATAGGGAACGTCAGCACGCTGATGCACGGCAACGGAGTCCATCAGCGCCACATCGAGCTGCTTCAACGCTTCGTCTTCGCTGATTTGCTGCGGCTTTTTCTCGGGCAGGGCTTCGCGGGTGCAACGATCGACGATGTGTCCGCCGCGCAGGGTCAATGTCTCGCCCGGTAAAACGCGCTGAATCGATTCGTAAATCGTTGCGCGTCCGGTCGTGAACTGAAGCTGCAGCAGTTCCAGGGATTTGCTGCTACGCAGCCGCACCGGCACCAAACCGGTCCGCAGCAGTGCCTGCGGTTCCGAAGCGAACAGTATCCCGCCCGAATATTCCGCGTAGTACAGCGGTTTTATGCCGAAAGGGTCGCGCGCGAGATACAGCGCTCGCTCCCGCGCGTCGTGAAGCGCAATGGCGTACATCCCGCGTAATGGCGCCGCGAATGCTCCGCTATCCCGGTCATACGTCGCGAGCGGCAATTCGCAATCCGATGACGTTCTGAATGCACGAGGCGAAAATTCCCGTCGCAACTCGAGATAATTGTAGATCTCCCCATTGGCGACCAGCGCGGTTCCGTTGTCGCCATACAGCGGTTGATCTCCGGTATTCAGATCGATGATGGCGAGGCGCGTCTGGGCCAGTCCGGCGCCGGCTGCCATATAGCGGCCCTCGCCATCCGGCCCGCGATGTCCCAGCGCTGAAAGAAATGTATCGAGCACAGGCGGCGCCGCCGCGCCCTCTGCCGTCATGTAACCGCCAATCCCGCACATGCCTAGATGGTCAGTGTGCGGAAAAGTGCGGAATAGCGGCCGATGATGGCGGCGCGCGAGAATTCCGCGGCAATGCGCCGTTTGCCGGCCACGATCAGTCTTTCGCGCAACACTGGCGATACGAGCAGCTCCTCCATCGCCTGCGCGAGACCCGCGACATCGTCCGCCGGGACGAGCAGTGCGTCCTCATGATCGCGCGCCAGCCATGCGGGACCAGGCGTACGCGTCGCCACCAGTGGAATTCCACTCGACCAGGCTTCGACAACAATATTGCCGAACGGCTCCTCGCGCGACGGGTAGACGCAGATGTCCGCTGCCCCATAGAGCGCGCCGCGATCGTTTCTCCAGCCGAGAAATTTCACCCGATTGGCAATATTCAGCCCATCCGCGAGGTTCTCAAGCTTGCGCCGCTCGGCTCCCTCCCCGGCAATCCAGACGTAGAGCTGCGGAATTCGCACCGCCGCCCGGATCAGGACATCCAGTCCCTTGTTCGGATGCAGCCGGCCAAGCGCCAGCGCCAGAGGTGCTGAATCGGGTGTGTCAAAGTGGAACCGCTTGGCCGGAGGCGCAGCCGGGACCGAGGCGAAATTCGGAATCAGGCTTGCCCTCGATTCCGGCCACCCTTGCGCCACGACATGGCGCAAAACATCGGGTGAATTGCAAACCAGATGGTCGCAACGGCGGAAATTGGCGAGACTGTAATATCCCCCCAGCCGGCCAATGATTTTATAAGAACCTTGAGGCACGGCTTTTGCTGCGCGTCCGGCAAATGCGAGAACAATTTCGGGACGGAATTTTTCCGCCGTCCTGCGCAATACACGTGGCGTCTTCCAGTCGAATGGCGAGGTAAATGGCGCGGTTGCGTAGCCGATTCCCTCTTCTTCCAAAGCCGTCTGCCGTAGCCTATTCGGCTTCAGCACCGAACAGACTGGGTGTCCGTTTTGGGCAAGCGCCCCGCTCAACGTGACGAAAAAGGTCTCGGCTCCGCCAACCGGCGCCCCGGCCAGCACCGTCATAACTCGTGAAATCAGCGACTCCGCTTCGCGCTTCCCGGCCTGAGAACTACGATTGGCATTCCATCTTTGCAACTGCTTGCCTGAGGCACGCCGAGGCTTTACCCAAGGCCGATGGCAAGTGCGGCAATTCTCGACAATCGCGCGGTGATTGGGCTCGAAGGCGGCGATTCGCGCGATTTTCTGCAGGGGCTGATCACGAATGACATCGGCAATTGTGTCCCCGGCCGTGCGATCTACGCCGCGTTGCTGACTCCCCAGGGAAAGATTCTGTTCGACTTCCTTGTTGCGGCGGTGGACGGCGGATTGTGGATCGACTGCGCATCGGCATCGGCGAGCGAATTGGCCAAGCGGCTGGGATTTTACCGTTTGCGCGCCAAGGTGAGCATCGCGGCAAAGGCCGAACTCGTGGTGGCTGCGGTGTGGAACGGCCCTACTATCTCCGCGGTCGCGAACGGCACCGTTTTCCCGGATCCCAAACTTGCGCAATTGGGCATCCGTGTCATTGCACCGCGCCAGCAAGTGGAATCCGTACTGGCGGCCATTCCGCGCAATGATTACGAGTCTTTTCGCCTCCAGATGGGTGTTCCCGACAGTGCCGATATGCCGCCCGATCAGGTTTTTGCACTGGATGCCGGGCTTGAAGAACTCCATGGCGTCAGCTTCACCAAAGGCTGCTATGTCGGTCAGGAAGTAACTTCCCGAATGAAACACCGCGCCACTGCGCGCCGCCGCTTCTATATTGCCGAAGCTGGCGCGGTGCCTCCTGCGGGTACAGCCATCCAGGCGGAGGGCCGTGAACTGGGTCGCATCAGCAGCGCAACAGGAAGTCGCGGACTGGCCCTCATACGCCTTGATCGCCTCGCCGAGGCCGAACAGAACAATGTTCCGCTATCCGCAGGTGGCAAGCCGATCGCACTGCACCAGCCGGCTTGGCTCAATGTCTGAACCGCGTGTTCTGCCGCGTTGCCCGTGGCCGGGAGATGATCCGCTTTACTGCGACTACCACGACCAGGAATGGGGTGTCCCCGAATACGACTCTCGCGCATTGTACGAAAAGCTCGTGCTGGATGGCTTTCAGGCGGGGTTATCGTGGATCACCATCCTGCGGAAGCGCGAAGCATTCCGCCGGGCTTTCGGCGGATTCCAACCCGAACGCGTCGCCCGCTACGGCGCGAGGGAGATCGAAAGATTGATGGATGATGCGTCGATCATCCGCAGCCGCGCAAAAATCGAAGCGGCAATATCCGCCGCGAAATTGTGGCTGCGGATTATGGAATCCGAAGCAGGCGGCTTTTCTGACCTGATCTGGAAACATGTGGACGGCGAAGCCCGCAATTTTCAGCGCAGATCCATGACGGACATTCCGGCCAAGTCCGCAATGAGCGAGCGGTTGTCCAAAGAACTCAAAGCCTACGGATTCAAATTCTGCGGTCCGGTGATTGTCTATGCTTTTGCCCAGGCGATCGGGATGGTGAATGACCACCTGATGAAATGTCACCGGTACCACATCTGTGCGGAGATGCAGGCTCAACCGCGTCCGCGATAAGGCTCTACCTCCGGATCGGGCAACCACACGCCCTGCGGCACGCGTCCTTTTTCCCAATAAACATCGATTGGAATTCCGCCGCGCGGATACCAATAGCCGGCGATCCTTAGGTATTTCGGCCGGATTTCCGCGACAATCCGCTTGCCGATCGCAACCGTGCAGTCCTCGTGGAAACTTGCCATGTTGCGGAAGCTGGCGAGAAACAGCTTCAGCGACTTGGATTCGAGCAGGTCGCCGGCCGGGCAGTAGTCGATCACGAAATGGGCGAAATCCGGCTGCCCGGTGATCGGACACAGAGTTGTAAATTCCGGCGCCGTAAAGCGCACCGCGTAATCGGTGTCCAGGTGCGGATTGGGCACAGAATCGAGGACAGCCTTTTCGGGCGATGATGGAATTGCGGATGGCCGGCCCAGTTGAAGTTTTCGTGGCGCACGGACCATGTCAGGTCTCTTCGTATGTGCACGACTGGCCAAGCGACGGTCGGGCCAATTTCACTTGGGAAACTTCCGGAAACCGGCGCTTCGCTTCACGAAAAATGTAGCGCGCGAGATTTTCCAGGGTCGGAGCACCAAGTTGCGGCAAATCGTTGAGCAGCCGGTGATCCAGCGAAGCGCGAATTTCATTCAGCACCGCATGAATTTCGGCGAAGTCGCGCACCCAGCCCTTGGCCGGATCGGTGTCGCCGCGCAGCGTGACATCGGCATAAAAGCTGTGGCCATGAATTCGGCGGTTGGCATCCGCCGGCGCGTCGCCGAGATAATGCGCCGCGTCAAACGTGAATTGCTGCGTGATTTCGACCGCGGTCATCAGGGGATGCCAATCAGTTTGTGCATTTGCAGGCTGAGGCGCCATTGCGGATGAGCAAGACAATAGGCGAGCGCGGCCCGCGTATTTTCCGCGAGCGATGGACCGTCCATCGGTTGAAGAAAAAAATGCTGGAAATCGAGAGCAGTGAATTTTGCCGGGTCGACACTGTGCTGCGGGAACACCAGCTTCAGTTCATCGCCGGTTCGAATCACCAGCGTGGCGTCTGCCTTGGGGCTGACACAGACCCAATCCAGACCTGAGGGTGCTTCGATTGTGCCGTTCGTTTCCACGCCGACCTCAAAACCGCAACCATGCAGGGCGGTCACGAGATCCGCGTCCAGTTGCAGCATGGGTTCTCCGCCGGTGCATATGACATAGGCCTTACCCGCCAGGTCCGCCCATTTTGCGGTGACGGCCACCGCAAGATCTTTCGCATTGGCGAATTTTCCGCCCCCCGGTCCGTCCGTTCCGACAAAATCCGTATCACAGAAATTGCAGGTCGCCGCCCCGCGATCAGCTTCGCGCCCGCTCCACAGATTGCATCCGGCAAACCGCAAAAATACCGCGGCCCGGCCCGCTCGCGCGCCTTCGCCCTGCAACGTGTAGTAGATCTCCTTCACCTGATACGTGACGTTTTCTCCTCGATATATCGTGCATAGCCGGCCGCGCGCAGACCGCAGGCAGGGCACGACCCGCAGCCCCGCCCCCATGCATGACGCATACTTGCGCCTTCATAACAGGTGACGGTCTCTTCGATCGTCAATGTCACCAACCGTTCAGCGCCAAGCTCCTCGGCAAGCCGCCACGTGGCGGCTTTGTCCAACCTCATCAACGGCGTGTGAATCCTGAACTCTTCCGCCATCCCGAGATTCAGCGTTCGCTGCATGGCCTCGATCGTCTCAGCCCGGCAATCGGGATAACCGGAGTAATCGGTTTCACACATTCCGCCAACGAGATCATGTATGCCGCGACGTGATGCAAGCGCCGCCGCAGCGGCAAGGAAGAGCAGATTGCGCCCGGGAACGAATGTGTTGGGCAACCCGTCGGCACGACGTCCAATGGAAATATCCCCGGTCAGTGCCGTGCCGCCAATCTCGGCCAAAACTCCAAGTCCAAGCACATGATCCGGACCGGTTTTTCCGTGCCATTCGGGAAAACCGGCTGCAATCCTGCCGAGGATCGTCTTTCGCGCCGCCAACTCGGCCGCATGGCGCTGACCGTAATCAAACCCCACCGTCTCGACATGCGCGAAATTCGTGAGTGCCCAGGCGAGACATGCGGTCGAATCCTGGCCACCCGAAAACAGCACAAGCGCATTGCGATTGCTGACAGTCATGGGAATCGCGGATGAACCGGCTCAATGCACCATGAAGACGGCAACGTCGGCATGCGCTATCACATGCCTCGTCACTCCACCAATCAGGCTCTCACGCAATCGGCCGCGGCCATAACCGCCAAGCACCAGCAAATCCGAATGGTCCTGCTTGGCTACTTGCAACAGTGCCTCGCCAATCCGCTTGTTGCCCGCGTCGATCAGCCGTTCTGTCGCCGTCACGCCGTGCAACGCGAGATATTCGCGCAGACCTTCCGTTGCGTGCTCGGTCAGCGGCGGGCGCTGGATACTGAAGATTTCCACGTGCCCTGCCCGCTTGAGAAACGGCATCGCCGCCGTCACCGCCTGTGACGCCGCCTTTTTGCCGTCCCAGCCGATGGCGATACGGTCTGCGAAGCGGCGCGGCACATCGTCCGTGGCGCGCAATACCGGGCGGTCGGTGTCCACCAGAACCTGGACGAAAGCTTCCGCCAATCCGGCCTGATCGCTTTCGCGAATGGGTCCGAAAACGACAAGATCGGACAGCCGCGCCTCCAATGACAATTGATCGCCGAAGTTACCCTGCACTTCGCGCAACGAAAGAGTCACCGCGCCGGGACGCCTTTCCTGCCCGGCGACCCGCACGACCCCTGACCCTGTGCAAGCCGCTGAAATCGCCGCTTCCACGCGTTTGCCGGCCTCATCGCCCGCGTCCCGCGTTGCCTTCACGATCTCGTCCACCACCACTCCGGAGGCGCCATCGGAAAAAAAGGCAAGCGCTTCGGCCAGATCTGGACGTACGAAAAACGCCATTACATGTGCGTCGAACGGCTTTGCCGCTTCGATCGCATATTGCAGCAGCGATGCGTCGCGCCCGCCGCCGGTGACCGGTACCAGCACCTTTGCAATGCTCATGACAACCTCGGCTGAACCTCCTTATTAAAGCCTACGCAATGCGTTTGAGGCAAACCCGATGCCGCCCAGCAACGACCGCCGCGCCTGGCAGCGAATGCTCAGCGGCCGCCGTCTCGACCTGCTCGACCCCTCCCCCCTCGATATCGAGATCGAAGATATTGCGCATGGCCTGGCGCGCGTCGCACGCTGGAATGGTCAGACCAAAGGTGACCATGCCTTTTCCGTCGCCCAACACTGCCTGCTGGTCGAACGGTTTGTCCATGAACTCAGGCCCAAATGTGGCGTGCCTTTACGCCTCGCCGCACTGCTCCATGATTCCGCCGAATATGTGATCGGCGACCTGATCAGCCCGTTCAAGGCCGCCATCGGCCTTGATTATAAGGGGTTTGAAAATCGTCTCCTGAGCGCGATCCATCTGCGGTTTGGTCTGACGGCTGAAATCGCCGCTGGTGAGACCGCACTCATCAAGCGCGCCGATCGCATCTCCGCATTCTTCGAGGCGACGCAGCTCGCCGGCTTCTCAAGGCGCGAAGCGGCGAGTTTTTTCGGCACACCCAAATCGGTCTCCACGCCGCGGCTCGTCCCCATGCCTGCGGCGGAAGCCGAAGCCGCCTATATCGATCGCTTCCGTCGTCTGTCCGCAGGCCTCTGATTCTCACGCGCAGTTGCACGCAGATGGGCGCGGCAAGCCCGATTCCATTTGCCACAGGAAGGTAGGGAACCGAAAATCAGACTGTTATGAGCAGCATTCTGATATCGCCTTATTCCGCCATCGAAGCCACGATCCTGCGGCACCGGCCTTCACATCTGGTATCCCTGATGGTCGAGCCTAAAGTGCAAACGCCGGAGGCGATCCGGCCAGAACGTCACTTGCGGCTATCAATACACGACGTCACCGAAGCGGGCGACGGAATCACGTGCCCGGAACACCGCCACATCTCCAGTCTTTTGGGATTTACCCGCAGCTGGGATCGATCCTCGCCGATCCTGATCCATTGCTGGGCCGGGATCAGCCGTTCAACCGCTGCCGCGTATATTCTGTTGTGCGATCTGCACCCCGTGGGCGACGAGCGACGATTGGCCAAAACCCTGCGTTTTTATGCGCCGCATGCCCAGCCGAATCGGCTCATGATCCGTCACGCGGATTTTCTATTGGCGCGGGAGGGGCGGATGGTTTCGGCCATCGAATCGATGCCACCGGCAGTGGCGGCGGTCGAGGGCGAGGTGGTTGAAATTCCACTTGGGACGGATCAGGCATGATCGGCGTTGCGGCAAATCTCGGGCAGTTCGATACCGCCGATCACAGCGTTGGCGAACAGACGGTCCTGATCGGACTTTCCGCCGCAATTGTGTCGGTGCAGGAGGAGCGCCCGCGCGTGCTGGTCGTGCATCGCCGCGCCCCGACAGGTGCGGCAATAGCCGTACCGGTTGAGCGCGACGGGGTGGCCGATGCACTCCCGTTCGGCAATTTCGATCCCCTGTCGCACCGCACTCTGGAATCGGGTCTGCGCAACTGGGTTCAGGCGCAGACCGGTGTCCAGCTCGGCTATGTGGAACAGCTTTATACTTTTGGCGATCGCGGCCGGC